>CAYYGQ010000083.1:0-7855 GCA_964471485.1 uncultured Sandaracinobacter sp.
TGGCAAGAAATGCCGCCTGCCCGTGCGGCTCGGGCAGGAAGTTCAAGCATTGCCACGGCCTGCCGGCCTGAGGCAAAAAACAGCCCTGCCGGCCTGAGGCGGAGGACGGCCGTGTCCGGCCTGAGGTGGCGCAAAACCTCCGCCCCGGCGCGGCGATCGTCAGTAGCCGAATTCCGCCTGTAGCCAGAATTTCCGCGTGTCGGCGCCGAAGCCCCTGGCCTTGTAGTCGGCGAATTTCGCCAGAATCGCCATGCGGCTGAGGCGGAAGCCCAGGCTGGCGTCCCATTCGCGGCCATAGTCGATTCCATGCACGGCGCTGTCGAAGCGGTGCCAGGCGACGGCGGCGTTCAGGCCGGGGATGGGCGCCCGCTCGAAGCGGTAGCCGGCGCCGGCATAAAGGTCGCGCAAGCCCCGGTCGGGGGTGGTCGCGAACAGGTCGGCCCAGCCGTTGAACTTGTGGGCGGTGGCCATCGGCGTCTGCACGGCGCGGCCCAGGCCGTTCGCCGCCTTGCTGTCGCTGCCCAGCCGCTCGTAGCCGCCGGTCAGCGTCAGCCCCTTCCAGCCGAGGCTGGCTTCGGCGGCCAGATAGTCGGCCGCATAGGAAAGCGGATTGCCGCCATGGGCGGACTGGCGGGCATAGCTGGCAGCAAGGGCGAGCTTCGCCCCAGAAGCAGCATCGGCAACAGGGTCAGCGGGGGCATCAGTAAGGGGAATGGCCGTGGTCGCCCGGACGCCATAGGTCTGCGAGCTGTTGGCCAGGAAAAAGGCCGGATCATAATCGAGCAGATAGGCGAAGCCCTTGAGAGCGACCGGGCCAAGCCCGGCGCCGGCGCCAAGAAACCAGAAGTGGCCGCCATAGGACTGGCGCGGCCCGGAATCGATTCCGAAGATGCTGCGCTGGCGCACGGCGTAGCTGCCGTCGACGTGGAACGGGCCGGCCCTGGCGTCGAGGCGCACGGCGTCGAAGCTCTGCTCGTTCTGCCGCCAGCCGACCGAGCCGACGAAGCGCTGGTCGTCGAGGTTGATGCGCTGGCGGCCGACCGTCAGCGTCGCGCCCTCGGCCCGATATTGCAGTTGCAGGCGGTTCAGTTCGATATTCTCGGGGTCGGCGACGACGGCCTGTTGCGGCCGCCGCTGGTGGCTGGGGCTGGCGAAGGCGAAGGCGTTGTAGCCCTTGTCGATGCCGAGAGTCGCCTCGCTTTCGGCCAGCAGCGACCAATGGCCGGCGCGGACCTCGCCGCCGGCGCGAATCCGCATGGTCAGCGCGTCGGCATCCGCCGTTGGCAGTTCGACACGCTCGTAGCGCAGCCGGCCGTCGACGATGGGGTCGAAGGTGATGCCCGGCCCAAGCGGGATCGGGTCGCCGGCGGCGGCCAGCGCTGGCGCGGCCAGCGCCAGCAGGAAGGCGGCGGCAAATGCGCTTCGCATCGTTCTTCCCCCTGTTAAGATACTGTTAAAATGCTGTTAAAATCCTGTCAGAAGCGCCAGCGGGCTTCGCCGAACAGCGTCCGCCCCGGCTGCCCGGAATAGACATAATATTGCCGGTTCAGCAGATTCTCGCCGGACAGGCTGAGCGTCAGGTTGCGCGTCACCCGCCGGCCTAGTTTCGCCGAAACCACGGTGTGCGCGTCGTAGGAGCCGAACACCCCCTCGACGACATTGGTGTTGGTGTCGTTGCCGGAACCGAACACATGGGAACTGTGGCGGGCGGCCAGCAACGCCGTCCACGGCCCGTCGGCATAGTCGAGGCTGGCGGACCAACTGGTCTTCGGCACGTCGGTCAGCACCTTGCCGACCGTGGCCGGCGCCGCGTCGTTCCTGGTGATCTCGTAGCGGAAATGGTGGGTGAACGAGGCCGCAAGCTTCAGGCCGGACAGCGGCATCGGCAGGCCCAGGCTGGCTTCGATGCCGTCGACCGACGCCGCGCCGGCATTGTCGTTGCGGCTTTGCGTGCCGTCCGCCGTCAGCGAGCGGCGATAGATGAGGTCGGACAGGCGCTGCCGATAAAGGGTGGCGGAGGCGCTGGCGCCGCCGGCGCGAAGATCGGCGCCGGCTTCGAACGAACGCACCCGTTCGGGGCGAAGGTCGGGCGCCGGCAGGATCACCGAGATGATGCCGGCGGTGACGGTGGGCGGCACGGTCAGCGAATACATGTCGAGCAGCGCCGGCGGCCGGAAGCCCTGGCCATAGGAAGCGCGCAGGGACAGCCAGTCGCTGGCTTCCAGCAGCAGCGCCACCTTCGGGCTGAACTGCTGGAAGCGCCGGCTGGCGTAGGATTCGTCGAAGCCGCGGCCATGGTCGACCACGCGGCCGCTGGTTTCGTAGCGATCGAAGCGGCCGCCGAGATAGGCGTGCAGGCCGCCGCCCAGTTGATGCTCGCTTTGCGCGAACAGCGCCAGGTTGGTGGCGCGGCCGATGCCCATGGTGTTGGTGGCGGTCGCCGTCGCCTGGTCGCGCCAGTTGGCGAGATCGCGGGTGGAGCGGTCCATGGTCGAGCGGTTGATGGCGGCGCCCACCGTCAGGCCGAAGCCGGGGGCGATCGGCGTGTGCAGCGACAGGTCGAGATCGATTCGCGCGTTCGGCTGGTGCGTCAGTTCGCCGGGGCCGGAATCATAGCGGGCGACCCCGGCCCGCGCCGTCGAATAGCTGAACAGGTGGCGAAGCGTCGCCAGGTTGAGGCGGAGCAGGCTGTCTTCGCCAAGCTGCTGCTCGGCGCGCAGGAAGGCGCGCAGGTCGCGCTCGCCGGTTGGCGTGATGGTGAAAAAGTCGGTTTCCGCCAGCACCAGGCGCTGCGGCGTATCGCCGCCGACCAGCACCGGGCCGGAAAAGACCGGGTTGCCGGCCTGGTCTTTCAGATAGGATTCCGGCCGCGAATAGCGCACCGAATATTCCGCCCAGCCGACTCCGGCCACCAGCCGCAGCGAATCCGTCGGCGCATAGTGAAGGGCGAACTGGCCGGATCCCTGCCACCACGGCCTCGGCCCGGCCGAGCCGACCAGCAGGCGCGTCTGGCCGTCGGGCGTGGTGGTAGCGACGGCGCCGCTTACCGGCGTGCCGACGGCGCCCGGCGACACCCGCTTCAGCACCAGGTCGCTGCCCTGGTAGCCGTCGCTGGCGCGCCAGCCGGCCGACAGGGTGATGCCGAGGCCGCCGCTGGTCCGCTGCCGCACCACCAGCCCGGCGCCGCGCTGGAACAGCGTGCCGACGCCGGCGTGCATTTCGGCGATCGGCTCGTCCGGCCCGGCGCTGATGAAGTTGATGGCGCCGCCCATGGCGTTGCCGCCATAAAGCGCCGAATAGGGACCGCGGACGATTTCGATCCGCTCGATGCTGTCGAGCGGGATGCCGACGACATTGACGCCGCCCGACAGCGCATTGTTCATCGGCTGGCCGTCGAGCATGACCAGGGTGCGCGGCGTGCGCGGGATGCCGCGCAGGCTCAGCACCGCCTGGCCGGTGCCGGGGAAGTTCGCCCCCATGGCGGCGCCGCGAATGTAAAGGCCCGGCACGTTGGCGAGTGCGTCACCTGGTCGCACAAGATTGCGCTCGCGCAATTGTTGCTGGTCGATGAGGGTGACGCTGGCCGGCGCGCCGCGGATGGCGGTGGCCACCCGCGTCGCGATGACGATGATCGTCTCGGGCGACCAGTCGGTGGCCAGCAGCGATGCAGAAGCAAGTTGTTCGGAAGGCTGGGCTTCTTCGGCGGCGTCGGTGCTGGCGGTGGCGCTGCTGGCAACGGTGGCGGCCAGCAGGATGGCGGTGGCCATGGCTTGCCGGGAACCTTCGGCGGGGAACATGTGCGGCTTCTCCTTCACGCCGGGGGAGCGGGTTTCTCCCCCGGCAGCGGCGCGAACCTAGGCAGGGACGGGCCTGAAACATTGATCTTCGTCAATGAAACGCAGCCGCCCGCGGTGGAACGGGATGGGGCCGGCAACGACCGGGAAACCAGACGGCACAGGAGCAGAGGATGAAGAATTTCGCACGCATGACGACGGCTGTCGGCCTCGTTGCCGCGGTGTTCGCCGGAACGGTCGGCGTGAGCTTCGCCCAGGAGCGCAGCGGCATGTCGGTGCCGGAATTGTCGCTTCAGGCCGGGAGTTCGCCGATCGGCGACGAACTGATGCACCAGAACGGCAACGCGAAGGCGCCGGCGATGACCCGGGCCGAATTCGACACGGCGCGGGAAATCTATTTCCAGCGCTGCGCCGGCTGCCATGGCGTGCTGCGCCAGGGGGCGACCGGCAAGCCGCTCACCCCGGACATCACGCTGGAGGTCGGCACCGAATATCTCGAAACCTTCATCAAATACGGCTCGCCGGCGGGGATGCCGAACTGGGGCACCTCGGGCGATCTTTCCGACGATGAAGTGAATCTGATGGCGCGCTATGTGCAGCAGGATCCGCCGGTGCCGCCCGAGTTCGGCATGGAGGCGATGAAGGGCACCTGGAAGGTCATGGTGCCGCCAGAACAGCGGCCGACCCGGCAGATGAACAACTATGATATCAGCAACATCTTCTCGGTGACGCTGCGCGACACCGGCGAAGTGGCGCTGATCGACGGCGCCTCCAAGAAGGTCATCAACATCGTCAAGACCGGCTACGCCGTGCACATCTCGCGCATGTCGGAATCGGGCCGCTACATCTATGTCATCGGCCGCGACGCCAGGATCAACCTCATCGACCTGTGGATGGAAGTGCCGGACAATGTCGCCGAAGTGAAGATCGGCCTTGAGGCGCGCTCGGTCGAAACGTCGAAATACGCCGACTATTCCGACAGATACGCCATCGCCGGCGCCTACTGGCCGCCGCAATATGTGATCATGCAGGGCGACACGCTGGAGCCGCTGAAGATCCAGAGCACGCGCGGCATGATCGTCGGCACCCAGGAATACCACCCCGAGCCGCGCGTCGCCGCCATCGTCTCGCCCAAGAGCAAGCCGGAGTTCATCGTCAACGTCAAGGAAACCGGCAAGATTCTGGTGGTCGACTACACCGACCTCGACAATCTGAAGACCACGGAAATCAACGCCGCCCGCTTCCTGCACGACGGCGGCTGGGATTCGACCGGGCGCTACTTCCTGGTGGCGGCCAATAATTCCAACAAGATCGCCGTCGTCGACAGCGAGACCAGCAAGCTGGCCGCCCTCGTCGATGTCGGCACCATCCCGCACCCGGGCCGCGGCGCCAACTTCGTCGACCCCGAGTTCGGGCCGGTGTGGGCGACCGGGCACCTCGGCGACGAGAGCATTTCGTTCATCGGCACCGACCCGGTCGGCCATCCGCAAAACGCCTGGAAGGTGGTGCGGACCATCAGCGGCCAGGGTGGCGGCAACCTCTTCATCAAGACCCACCCGAAATCATCGAACCTCTGGGTCGATACGCCATTGAATCCCGACGAGGAGATCAACCAGACCATCGCCGTCTTCGACCTCAAGGATCCGTCGAAGCCCTACAAGGTGCTGCCGATCGCCGAATGGGCGAAGATCGGGCCGGGGGCGCGGCGCATCACCCAGCCGGAATACAACAAGGCGGGCGACGAAGTGTGGTTCTCGGTGTGGAGCGCCAAGAATCAGGAATCGGCGATCGTCGTCGTCGACGACAGGACGCAGAAGCTGAAGGCGGTGATCAAGGATCCGCGCATCATCACCCCGACCGGCAAGTTCAACGTCTACAACACCCAACACGACGTCTACTGACCGGCCGTTTTCCGCCCCGGCTTTCCCGCCCCGGTTCCCCCGTTGGAGCCGGGGTGGAGCCGGGGTGGAGCCGGGGCGGGCTTCGCGCGGCGTTCACGCCGAGGGGCCAGGGGGCGGAAGCCCGCTTCTTTCGGCCTTTGCCGCCGAAAGTTTGACTTGGATCAAACCCATGGCCCCGGTTGCGGAACATGATCGAACTGGCGGACGCTGAGGGCCGCCGGCGGGGGCCGCGGGGGCTGAACCGCAAAACCGGCGCGCGGTCCCTTCGGGTCCGGGTGTCGCACCTGCAAGGGGAGTGTGCTTGATGGCGGAAATTCCACCCGGCGAACCAGAGAAGGATGCAGCACCCGAGCCGGTGCCGGTGATGCAGCAGATTCTCGACAATCCGTTCCTGCTGCTGTTCCTCGGGGTCACCATCCCGACGGTTCTCTATCTGGTCTGGGGCATCATGGAGATCGCCTCGGTTCCGGTTGCCAACTGAGCGAGGAAAACCATGGCCATATCGCCACCCGAGAACCGCTACTGGTGGAAGGAGCCGATCCACGGCATCGAACTGACCTGGATCGTCATCGCCTTTCTCTGGGGCCTGTTCATGTTCTTCTTCATGATCGCCTGGCACTTCATCGGCAATCAGAACCTCTCCACCGAAAGCTACAAGATCAAGCCCGAGCGCTATGTCGAGAAGGTGGAAGCCTTCGCCGAGCAATACCAGGCGAAAGACGAAAACGGCCAGCCGATCGAAGAGGACGGCACCCCCGTCGTCCGTCCGCCGGCCGGCGCCGATGTCTATATGCTGGCGCGGCTGTGGGAATTCTGGCCCATCCTCGAACTGAAGAAGGGCACCAGCTATCGTTTCCATCTGTCGTCGGCCGACTGGCAGCATGGTTTCTCGCTGCAACCCACCAACATCAACATCTCGGTGCACCCGGAATACGAGCATGTGATCACCATCACGCCGACCGAGAGCGGCACCTTCGGCATCGTCTGCAACGAATTCTGCGGCATCGGCCACCACATGATGAGTGGCCGTATCCGCGTCGTCGACTGAGGAAGGATTTCCAATGGCGAGTATCGCAGCGCCGTTTCCAGCGGCGGAAAGCAGTTGGCGCAGTTGCCATTTCACCGGCCTTCGGGTCGAGGCCAACGCCGAGAAGCTGATCAAGGCGAACGCGGTTGCCGCCGTGCTGTTCCTGGCGCTTGGCGGCCTGATGGGGCTGATGGTGGCGCTGACGCGCTGGCCGGCGGTGCAACTGCTTCCGGCCGACTGGTTCTATCTGATGCTGACCGGGCACGGCGCCAACGTGCTGTTGTTCTGGATCATTTTCTTTGAAATCGCCGTTCTCTACTTCGCCTCCGCCGTGATTCTGGGGGCGCGCCTGGCGGCGCCGAAATTCGCCTGGGCGGGCTTCATCCTCATGGTGGCCGGCGCGGTGATGGCGAACTACGCCGTCCTTCGCGGCGACAGTTCGGTGATGTTCACCTCCTATCCGCCGATGATGGCGTCGCAGTGGTTCTACCTGTCGCTCATCATTTTCGCGGTGGGGGCACTGATCGCCGTCTTCGTCTTCTTCGGCACCCTCGTCGTCGCCCGGGCCGAGAAAACCTACAACGGCTCGGTGCCGCTCGTTACCTTCGGCGCCATCACCGCCGCCATCATCGCCGTTTTCACGCTGGCGTCGTGCGCCATTATCCTCATCCCCACCTGGCTGTGGTCGCTTGGCCTCATCAACAACATCGACACCTTGATGTACAAGGTGATCTGGTGGGGGATGGGCCACTCCAGCCAGCAGATCAACGTCTCGGCGCATGTCTCCATCTGGTATGCGATCGCGGCGCTGGTGCTGGGCGCGAAGCCCTTGTCCGAGAAGGTCAGCCGCATGGCCTTCTTCATGTATATCCTGTTCCTGCAACTGGCGTCGGCGCACCATATTCTGGCCGAGCCGGGCATGTCGTCGGCGTGGAAGATCGTCAACACTTCCTACATGATGTATCTGGCGGTGATGGGGTCGATGATCCACGGCCTGACGGTGCCGGGCGCCATCGAGGCGGCGCAGCGGCGCAACGGCTTCACCCGCGGCGCCTTCGAATGGCTGACCAAGGCGCCCTGGGGCAACCCGGCCTTTTCCGGCATGTTCCTGAGCCTTGTGATGTTCGGCTTCA
>CAYYGQ010000084.1:0-7854 GCA_964471485.1 uncultured Sandaracinobacter sp.
CCCGGCGCCATCGACCAGCGGAAGCTTAACGCCGGCGACTGGTAGCGCACCAGCAGATCAGACGCCGGCAATTCCGGCTCGGCCATGGGCGGCTGGCCGGCGCGCGCGCCGCCGGGCACCTGCGCCAGGGCGGGCGCGGCCAGCAGCAGGACGGCAAGAGCGAACAACGGCGTTTTCATCGGTATTCCTTCAGATATGGCCTTCGGATGGGGCCTTCAGGCCCGGCGCCACGACACCGCGCCATCGCGGCCGACGGTCAACTGGATTCCCTCCATTGCCAACTGGTCGCGCAGGCGGTCGGCCTCGGCCCAGTTTTTCGCCGCCCGCGCCTGCCCATAGGCGGAAAGCCTGGGCGCCAGCGCTGCCTCGTCGACGCCGCCACGGAACCAGCGCGCCGCATCCCGCCGGCCAAGGCCCAGCACATCCGCGCCATCGGGCAGCAGGGCAAGCGCCTCCGGGGTGTTGAGGTCGTCGAGCAGGGCGTCCACGACGCCTTCCCGCCAAACCTCGCCCGCTTCCTTGCGGCGATAGAGGCGATCGAGCTTGGCCTTCGATTGCTCCAGCAAACTGTCGGTCCACGACAAAGGCTGGCGGTAATGCGCCGAAAGAAGGGCCAGCCGCAGCACTTCGCCGTCCCAGCCGGCTTCCATCAGTTCGTGGGGGGTGAGGATATTGCCAAGCGATTTCGACATCTTGGTTTCCCCCATGGTGAGGAAGCCGTTGTGCATCCAGATGCGCGCCAGTTCCGCCCCATGGTGGGCGCAGGCGCTTTGCGCGCGCTCGTTCTCGTGGTGCGGGAATTGCAGATCAAGGCCGCCGCCGTGGATGTCGATGCTGTCTTCGCCAAGGGCACTTTTGATCATCGCCGAGCATTCGATGTGCCAGCCGGGCCGCCCCCGCCCCCACGGGCTGTCCCAGCCGGGCTGATCGGGGGTGGACGGCTTCCACAGCACGAAGTCGCCGGGCGCGCGCTTGTAGGGGGCGACTTCGACGCGGGCGCCGGCCAGCATTTCCTCCATCGGCCGCTTCGAAAGCTGGCCATAGGCCGGGTATTTCGCCACTTCGAACAACACATGGCCGTCGGCCGCATAGGCGGCGCCCCGTTCGACCAGCGCTTCGATCATGGCGATCATGCCGTGGGCGCCTTCGATATGCTCGGTGGCGCGCGGGTTGAAATCGGGCGTCAAACAGCCGAGCGCCTCCATGTCGGCGAAATAATGCGCTTCATATTCGCGGGCGACGCTTTCGGGCGTGCGATTCTCGGCGACCGCTTTGGCCATGATCTTGTCGTCGATGTCGGTGATGTTGCGGGCATAGCGCACATTTTCCGCGCCATATAAATGCCTGAGCAGCCGGTAGAGCACGTCGAACACCACCGCCGGGCGGGCGTTGCCGATGTGGGCGCGGCCGTAAACCGTCGGCCCGCAGACATAGAGGGTGATGGGTTTTCCGGGTTTCGGGGCGCGCAGCGGCTGTTTCGCCCGCGACAGCGTATCATACAGCAGAACCGTCATCAGATCTCGACCTGGTCGCCCTTTTTGGCGCCTTCCCGCAGCAATCGGTCGAGCGCTTCGCGGTCCGACCTTGAATAGCCCTGTTCGTTGCGGCCGTTCCAGCCGGGCGTCATCCGCGGATGGCCGGGCGGCACCATGGCGGCCGGCGTGCTGTCGGCGGCCAGCATCTGCACCCAGCCGACCATGGCATCGGCCGCCAGCGCCAACAGCGGCGCCGAACGGCTCTGCCGCAGCCAGTCGGGCGGCTGGCGGCCTTCATCGAAGAGACCGGTCGAGAATTGCAGCATCAGGAACAGCGCCGACGCCAGGATCAGCCCCTTCACCGCGCCGAAACCAAGGCCGAGCAGCCGGTCCATGGCGGCAAGCGGGCTGCGCCGCGCCGCGCCGCCGGCAAAGCTGGCGGCGATGCGCGCCAGCAGGGCGGTGCCGAAGAACAGCAGGATGAAGGCAAGCGTCGCCGCGCCGGCCTTGCCGCCAAGTTTCGGTTCCAGCCACAGCGTGAACTGTTCGTGGAACATCCGCACCACCACCACCGCCAGCACCCAGCCGGCCAGGCTGACCGCTTCCTGGGTGAAGCCGCGCACCAGGCCGCCCAGGCCAAGCAGCAGCAGGATGACGACGACCACCCAGTCGAATATGGTGAAGGCGGAAAACAGCTCCATCTTCGTGCCGACTTAAGCGCTGGCCCGGATGCGGTCAACGAGGGCGCGCACCGTTTTCACCGGCGTGATGGCAAGCCGGCCAAGCCCCTTGGTGCCATCGGCGGCAATGGCACGGCGAAAGCCAAGCTTTTCCGCCTCTTTCAGGCGAAGGGCCGCGTGCGCCCCGCCGCGCACTTCGCCGGAAAGGGCGATTTCGCCGAAGGCGACCATGTCGGCCGGCACCGGCACATCGAGCTGCGCCGACACCAGGGCGGCGGCGACAGCCAGATCGGCCGCCGGATCGACGACGCGCAAGCCCCCGGCGACGTTCAGATAGACTTCGCTGCCGCCAAAGGCGAGGCCGGCGCGCGCTTCCAGCACCGCCAGCAGCATGGCAAGGCGCGAACCATCCCAGCCGACGACGGCGCGGCGCGGCGTGGCGCCACTGGGCAGGCGCACCGTCAGCGCCTGCAATTCGACGAGCACCGGCCGCGTGCCTTCAAGGGCCGGAAAGACCACGGCGCCGGCAACGGCCTTATCGCGCTCGGTCAGGAACAGGCTGGAGGGGTTCGGCACTTCGGCCAATCCATCCGCCTCCATGGCGAAGACGCCGATCTCGTCGGTGCCGCCAAAGCGGTTCTTGACGGCGCGCAGCACCCGATACTGGTGGCGGCCGTCGCCTTCGAAATACAAAACGGCGTCGACCATATGTTCGAGCACGCGCGGGCCGGCGATCTGGCCGTCCTTCGTTACATGGCCGACGAGGATGACGGCAGCGCCGCTTTCCTTGGCCCAGCCGATCAGTTCAAGAGAGGCCGCCCGCACCTGGCTGACGGTGCCGGGCGCCCCCTCCAGCTGGTCGGAGTGCATGGTCTGGATGGAATCAATCACCAGCAGCGCCGGCGGCGGTCCGGCGCCAAGCGTCGTCAAGATGTCGCGCACCGAAGTGGCGGCGGCAAGTTTTACCGGCGCGTCGGCGAGGCCAAGGCGAAGGGCGCGCAGCCGCACCTGGTCGGCCGCCTCCTCCCCCGAGATATAGGTGACGGCCTGGCCGCTTCGCGCCATCCGCCCCGCCGTCTGCAACAACAGCGTCGACTTGCCGATGCCGGGGTCGCCGCCGATCAGCACGGCGGAACCGGGCACCAGGCCGCCGCCAAGGGCGCGATCCAGTTCGCCAAAGCCGGTAGAGAGGCGGCGCGGCAGCTCGATCCTGGCGTCCAGCGCCTGCAAGTCCAGCAGCCGGCCGCCGGCCTTCAGGCCATGCTTTTGCGCAAACGGCGTGGCGGCGGCGACTGCTTCCTGCTGCAGGCTGTTCCAGGCGCCGCAGTCGGGGCACTGCCCCATCCATTTCGACTGGGCGCTGCCGCATTCCTGGCAGACAAATTTCAGTTGCGGTCTGGCCATGCCGCCTCCCATAGCAGCAGCGCCTGCCTTGTCGCCGCCACATCGTGAACGCGAACCCAGGAAACGCCGGCCTCGGCGCCGCGAAGCGCCAGCGCCAGGCTGCCGGGGAGGCGCTCGGCCATCGGCGTGTCGCCAACGACGCCGGCGATCACCGCCTTGCGGCTGGCCCCGAGCATGACGGGAAGCCCCAGCGCATGGAAGCGTTCGAGCGCGCGCAAAATAGCCAGATTATGCGCCAGCTTCTTGCCGAAGCCGATGCCGGGGTCGACGACGATGCGCCGGCGCTCGACACCGCCCGCAACCGCCGCCTCCACCCGCTTTTGCAGGGCGGCCAGCACGTCTTCCACCGGCTCGTCGTAATGCGCCAGCGCCTGCATGGTGCGCGGATTCCCCGGCATGTGCATCAGCACCACCGCAGCATCGGCGCCGGCGGCAACCGCCATGCTGTCGGGGTCGGCCTGAAGGGCCGAGACATCGTTCAGCATGGTGGCGCCGGCGTCGAGCGCCGCCCGCATCACCCCGGCCTTCATGGTGTCGATGGACACGGCGATTCCGGCGCCGGCCAGCGCCCGCACCACCGGGACGGTGCGGCGCAGTTCCTCGGCAAGCGGCACCTCGTCGGCCCCCGGCCGGGTGGATTCGCCGCCGACATCGACGATGTCCGCCCCGTCTTCGGCCAGGCGCATCCCGGCGGCGACGGCCTGTGCCGTGGTATAGGCGCGGCCGCCTTCCGAAAAACTGTCGGGCGTGACGTTCAATATGCCCATGATGCGGGGGCGGCGGCGCATCAGATTCGCGCCAGCGCCTGTGTAAAATCGGCGATCAGGTCGTCCGCGTCCTCGATGCCGATGGAAATACGCACCAGATTGTCGCGGATCCCCAACTGGGCGCGGCGTTGCTGCGGCACCGAGATATGCGTCATCGCCGCCGGGGCGGACGCCAGCGTTTCGTTGCCGCCAAGGCTGACGGCGAGCTTCGCCAGCATCAGCGCATCGAGAAAGGCGAAAGCCTCGCGCTCGCCGCCTTTCAGATAAAGCGAGAAGGTGGAGCCGCCGCCCAGGCAATGCCGACGATAGATATCGCCCTGCGGGCCGTTGTCGTCGGCAAGAAAGCCCGGCCAGCCGACCTTTTCCACCTTCGGATGCTGGCGGAGAAAGCGGCAGATTTTCGCTGCATTGTCGGCCGAACGCCGCATCCGCAGATCGACGGTTTCAAGGCTGCGAAGCAGCATCCAGGCGGTGTGCGGATCGACGATGGTGCCAAGCATGTTGCGCATCATGCGAACCGGGGTCAGCCGCGCGGCGGCGCCGATGACGGCGCCCGCCACCAGATCGGAATGGCCGCCGACATATTTGGTGAGGCTGTAGACCGAGAGATCAGCGCCATGGGCAAGCGGCTGCTGGAACACCGGCCCAAGAAAGGTGTTGTCGATGGCGATCGGCGGCGGATTGTCGGGGAAGGCGGCGTCGCGGGCCTTGGCCACCCCTTCCACATCGACCAGCACATTGGTCGGGTTGGCCGGGCTTTCGAGATAGACGAGGGCGACCCGCCCCAGCGCCTTGGCCCGCGCCAGCACGGCGGCGATGTCCGCCGGCCCGGCACCGGCCGGAACGTCGAGCGAGCGCACCCCGAATGCCGCCAGGATTTCGCGGATGACGGTTTCCGTCGCCGCGTAAAGCGGCCCGGAATGCACCACCACGTCGCCGGGGCGGCACAGCGCCAGCAGCAGCGTCGAAATCGCCGCCATGCCCGAGGAAAAGGCCAGCGCCGACTCGCCGCCTTCGTAAAGCGCCAGCCGCTCTTCCAGAATCTGCTGGTTCGGCCCGTTGAAGCGCGAATAGACGAGGGCATCGGGGTTGCCCGGCTGCTCGCCCCTGCCGGCCAGCGCTTCGAAATGGCGTTTCCCGGCGGCGGCGTTCGGGAAGGCATAGGTGGAGGTAAGGAACAGCGGCGGCTTCACCGCCCCTTCGGACAAGCGCGGATCGTAACCGTGGCTCATCATCAGCGTCGCCGGTTTCGGTTTCTTGCCGTCCGTCATGTCGTCTCTCCTGCTCCCTGCAACCGGGCTTCCTCGTGCACTTGCAAGGTGAACAGGATGGCACGGGTTTCGCCGTCGATCACGCCCGCCACATCCCGCTGCCGGAAGCGCCGCTGGAAAGCGGCGGTGGCCGCCTTCAGGTCGCCTACATCATAGCCGAAGCGTTCGAGCGCAAGGGCGAAGGCGCTGTCGGGCCACAGAGGGTCCGCCAGCAGCCGCGCCGGCCGCGCCAGCGCCAGATCGTGACGGGCGAGCAGCCCCCAGTCGAACAGTTCGCCTGGGTCGGTTTTGCGCGCCGGCGCCACGTCGCTGTGGCCGATCACGTCGGCGCGGTCGATGCCGTGGCGCCTGGAAATAGCGGCTGCCAGCCGCAGCAACTGGCGCATCTGCGCCTCTGGAAACGGCCGATAGCCCCATTGGTGGCCGGGGTTGACCAGCTCGATGCCGATCGACGTGCTGTTGAGGTCGTCCACGCCGCGCCAGCGGCTGACGCCGGCGTGCCAGGCGCGCCGTTCCTCCGCCACCAGCAGCACGATTTCACCGTCCTCGTGCAGCAGATAATGGGCGGAAACGCGCGCTTCCGGGTCGACGAGGCGGGCCTCGGCTTCGGCGCCGCTTTTCATGCCGGTGTAATGCAGGATCAACTGGCGGACGGGCCGGCCGCCGCGACCGTCATGGTTGGGCGACGGACGGCGGCGAACGGCAAGGCTCACAGTTTCACCACCCGCGTCGACGAACGCAGCGCGATGATGGTGACGCCGACGATGGTCAGCGCCCCGCCCAGCCACATCAGCGGCGTGATCGGCGTGCCATAGACGGCGACCGCCACCAGCACCGCCAGCAGCGGCGTCGGCAGGGTGAGCGGGGTGATGGCCGTCACCGGATAGCGTTGCAGCAGCCAGCTGATGCCGGCATGGCCGATGAGCGACGAGCCGATCGCCGAATAGGCCACCCAGAAAAACCCCGCCCATGGCGCTTGCGGCAGGCCCATGATGCCGCCCGGCTCGGCGAAATAGCTGGCCAGCAGCAGCAGCGGCACCGACATCAGCGCCTGCCAGCCATAGATGGTCAGCACCGGCAGCCCGGTCAGCCGCTTGAACAGCAGATTGCCGGCCGCCCAGCAGAAGGAAGCGCCGAAGTTCAGCAGGATTCCCAGCCGTTCGTCGGCAATGCGCGGATCGAACACCAGCAGCAGCACGCCGGCGATGGCGAACAGGATGCCCAGCGTGCGCTTCCAGGCGATGCGCTCGCCGTCGATGAGGATGGCGAGGATCAGCGACAGCGGCACCCCGGCCTGCCCGGCGATCGCCAGCGCCGACAGATTGTCGGCGACATGAAAGGCATAGGCGCCAAGGCCGAACTGCACGGCGCCGGTCAGCACGCCGGTCGCCAGCAGCAGCGCCATCCGCCCCGGCACCCACCGCAGAAACGGCAGGCAGGCCAGCAGCACCACGCCATAGCGAAGGGCGACCGACAGCAGCGGCGGCATCACCATCACCGCCTCCTTGATGGCGACGAAATTCACCGCCCAGAGCAGATCGACCAGCAGCACGAACGCGACGTGGATGGGTTTCATGCCGCCCGCCCCTTCGTCAGCGCCGCATAGGCGGCGTTGATGGCCGCCATCCGCGCTTCGGCGACGCGGATGAATTCGGGCGGCGTTCCCTCCGCCAGATGGCGGTCGGGATGGTGGGCGAAGGCCAGGCGGCGCCAGGCGGCGCGGATGGCGGCGTCGTCCGCCCCCGGCGCCACGCCAAGGACGGCGTGGGGGTCGTCGGGCGAAAGCGGGATATGGCGGGCGCGGATTTCCGCCCAGCGGCGCCGGTCGAAACCGAACAGCGCCGCCACCCGCTCCAGATAGGCAAGCTCGGCCGGATGCAGGCCGTCGACCGAGGCGAGCATCAGCAGCGCTTCCAGCAGATCCTCCAGCACCGGCGAGCCTGGCCCGAGAAGATTGGCCGCCTGGTTCGCATAGGCTTCGAAGCCGTCGACCGACTGCCGCGCCAGCCGATAGAAGCGGCGCATGTTCTCGCGCTCCGCCGCCGGCACATGGAACAGTTTTTCAAAGGCCTCCGCCTCTTTCGTCGAGGCATGGCCGTCGGCTTTCGTCATCTTGGCGGCCAGGGCGATGGCGGCGATGGTGAAGGCCACCTGCCGCCGCTCGGGCGTGCTGGCGCGCACCGCCAGCACGCCGTCGACGGCGGCGCCGATCGCCGCCCCCGCAAGCGCGCCCAACGGGCCGCCAAGCGCAAGGCCG
>CAYYGQ010000085.1:0-7850 GCA_964471485.1 uncultured Sandaracinobacter sp.
GGGGCGCTGGCGGCGTTCGGCACCGCGCCGGTGCCGTCGGCTTCGCTGTTCATGCTGGCGGCGGTGCTGTCGGCGGTCGGGGTTTCCGACGCGCAGACGGCGCTCGTCGTCGGCTTCGTGCTGCCGTTCGACCGCCTGCTCGACATGACGCGTACGGTGCCGAGCGCCAGCGCCAACCTCGCCGTCGCCACCATTGTCGCCCGTTCCGAGGGCGAGCTGGACGAAGCGGCCTACCGCACCCCGGACAAGAAATAGCCGATTCTTCGCCGCTGTTCTGCAAACGGCGTTCGCTATCCGATGGGCGAGCCAGCGAACGCCGCCGTCATGGCCCACCACCCGCACCACCCGCACCACCTGCACATGGTGAGCGGGCGGGCGACCTGTCCGTTCGGATCAGTGCCGGCCGGCGGCGCGCATGGCGGCGACATCGGCTTCGGTCAGCGTCGAACCTTTGGCGCCGAATCGGCCCGTCACATAGTTGGAAACAGCGGCGATTTCCTGGTTCGAATAGCTGCTGCCGAATTCCGGCATCAGCAGCACATCCTCCGGCGCCGCGCGGTGCACGCCCCACAGCACCACCTGGGCGACGTTGCCCGCGCTCGGGTCGTTCACCGAGCCAAGCCCGGTCAGCGTCGCCTGGCTGGTGAGTTCGCTGACCCCGGTCCAGTCGTGGCAGGCGGCGCAGGCGCCGGCAAAGACCTTCTCGCCAAGCCGGTCGGCGTTTTCCGCCCGGCCGACCTTGTAGGAGGCTGCCGCCGGCTGCCGCAGCCGTTCCGGGTCGCTGCCCTTGCTGGCGGGCACGCTGCGCAGATAGGTGACGAGGGCGGCGATGTCTTCCGGCGCCAGATGGCGGAGACCGAGGTCGACCGCCTCGCCCATCGGCCCGGTGGCGACGCCATGGCCGTCGGCAAAGCCGGTGGAAAGATAGCTGGCAAGCGATTCGTCCGTCCAGCCGCCGATGCCGCGATCCTTGCTGGCGCTGATGTTGAAGGCGCGCCAGCCGGCGTTGGTGGCGCCGGCGAACTTGTTGCGGTTGTCGAGCGCGAAGGCCAGATTCCTTGGCGTGTGGCATTCGCCGCAGTGCGCCGCCGCCTCGGCGAGATAGGCGCCGCGGTTCCATTCCGGGCTTTGCCCGGGGTTGGGACGGAACTGCTCGCCGGGGTTGAACATCCACGACCAGATGCCCATCAGCCAGCGCTGGTTGTAGGGGAAGGACAGCTTCGTTTCCGGCACCATTGCCGCGACCGGGGCGAGGCTGGTCAGATAGGCCTTGATCGCCAGCATGTCGTCGTCGGAGAGCAGGCCGTAGGAAGTATAGGGCATGGCCGGATAGAGGCGCTTGCCGTCGGGGCGGATGCCGTGGCGCATCATCGCCACGAACTGGGCATCGGTGTAATGGCCGATTCCAGTTTCCGCGTCGGGGGTGATGTTGGTGGAATAGATGGTGCCGAACGGCATCTGGAAGCCGAGGCCGCCGGCGAAGGGCTGGCCGCCGGGGGCGGTGTGGCAGGCCTCGCAGTCGGCGGCGCGGGCAAGATACTGGCCGCGCTCGACGAGCGAGGCATCGCGCAGGGAAGCCGGAACCCCGGTGGGGTCGGCGCCGGCATATTCGGCGGGCGCCACGGTCTTGCCCTTGGCGAAGGCCGTTGGCCCCGGCGTCAGGAACAGCCAGGCGAAGACGGCGGCGCCGACGAGGACGACGAGGCCAAGGATGATTCGGATGATCCGACCGTTCATGCCGGCTTCCTTCCCGAAAGGATTTCACGATCGAGCGGCACGCTCCGCAGGCGGACGCCGATGGCGGCGTCGATGGCGTTCAGCAGGCAGGCGTGCGACGAAGTGACCGGCGGTTCGCCGATGCCGCCCGGATCCTCGCTGCTGCGGATCAGATGCACGCCGATGTCGGGGGCTTCGTTGATGCGGAGCGCCCGATAATCGTTGAAATTGCCCTGCACCACCCGGCCGCGATCGAGGTCGATGGCGCCGTAGAGCGCCGCCGTCAGGCCGAAGATCAGCCCTCCCTCCATCTGCGCCACCACGCCGTTGGGGTTGATGATGACCCCGCAGTCGACGGCGGTGGTGAAGCGGCGCACATGGAGATGGCCGCCGGTGTCCACCTCCACCTCGGCGACGGTCGCCACATAGGTGCCGAAGGCGAACTGGGCGGAGATGCCGCGCCCCATGCGCTTGCCGAGCGGCTTTCCCCAGCCCGACTTTTCCGCCGCGAGACGCACGGCGGCGGCGAGGCGCGGATTGTTGGCGAGGTGCTTCAGGCGGAACTGCACCGGATCCTCGCCGGCCTTTTTCGCCAGCTCGTCCATGAAGCATTCGATGGCGAAGATGGCGTTGTTGGGACCGACGCCGCGCCACCAGCCCACCTTCACCGCCTCGGTCTCCACCTGCGCGTAATCGACGCGGCGGTTGGGAATGTCGTAATAGGATTCGCTGGCGCCCTCGACGGCGGAACCGTCCTTGCCGCCTTCGAGCGGCGCGCCGCCCCGAAGGCGCATGATGATCGAGGCGCCGGCGACCTTGTGCGCCCAGCCGTTGATGCGGCCGTCCTTCAGCGTCGCCCGCATGGTGTTGCGATAGGCCGGACGGTAGACATCGTGGCGCATGTCTTCCTCGCGGGTCCACAGCACCTTCACCGGGCCGTCCACCTGCCTGGCGATCCGCACCGCGTCGTAGACGGCGTCGGCGTCGAGGCGGCGGCCGAAACCGCCGCCAAGAAGGCAGTTGTGGAACGTCACCTTGTCGATCGGCAGCTCGGCGGCCCGCGCCGCCTCGCGCTGCGCCAGCGGCTGGGTCTGCGTGCCCGACCACACGTCGCAGCGGCCGCCGGAGAAATGCACGGTGCAGTTGTTCACTTCCATCGGCGCGTGCGCCAGCAGCGGCATTTCATAGGCCGCCTCGACGAGATCGCCGTCGCCGAGCGCCTGGTCGGGGTCGCCCTCGCTCGCCATGTTGGCGCCGGCGACCGCGTCGGCGTCGCGCATGTTCTGCCACAGCGAGGCGGACGAGACCTGGCCATGGGGACCGTCGTCCCAGTCGACGACCAGCGCCTTTTCGCCCTTCATGGCCGCCCAGGTGTTTTCCGCGACCACGGCGACGATGTCGTCCAGCACCACGACTTGCAGCACGCCGGGCACCGCCAGCGCCCTGCTGTCGTCGACGGCGCGCACCTTGCCGCCGAGAACGGGGGTGAGGCGCGGCACCGCCACCTTGGTCTTGCCGGGCAGCACGTCCATTCCATAGACCAGCTTGCCGTTCACCTTGTCGGCGGAATCGAGCCGGTGCACCGACTTGCCGATCAGCTTGAAATCCTTCGGATCCTTGACGGGCGCCGGGTTGGCCGGCACCGGCATCCCCGCCGCCCGGTCGGCCAGCGCCCCATAGTCGGCGGAGCGGTTGCTGGCGTCGTGATAGACGCGGCCATTGCTGGTGCGGCACGACGCCGGATCGACCCCCCAGCCGCGCGCCGCCGCCAGCACCAGCAGCGCCCGGGCGTCCGCCCCCATCTGCCGCAACTGCATATAGAAGCCGCCGCGGATCGAACCGGAGCCGCCGGTGCTCTGCCGTTTCCGCGGGCCGCCGTAAAGTTCGTCGCTTGGCGGCGCGATTTCGAGGGTGACGCGCGACAGCGGCGCATCCAGTTCCTCGGCCAGCAGCTGGGCGTGGGCGGTGTAGATGCCCTGCCCCATCTCGGCGTTCGGCATCACCAGCGTGATCCGCCCCTCGCGGTCGATGCGGATATAGGCATTGGGCGCGAAGCGCGGTGTCTGCGCGTCGGCGCCGCTCAGATGGAAACCGAGCAGCAGGCCGCCGCCGGCGGCGGCGCCGATTTTCAGAAACCCGCGGCGCGTCGGCGCGGCGAGGTTGGTAGGAATGGCCGTCATCCCCGTGCTTCCTCTGCCTGGGTTTCGTCGATTCCGGCCGCGCGCTTGATCGCCGAGCGGATGCGTTGATAGGTGCCGCAGCGGCAGATGTTGCCGGCCATGGCGGCGTCGATGTCGTCGTCGTCGGGCCTGGGGTTGCTGGCGAGAAGTGCGCTCGCCGACATGATCTGCCCCGACTGGCAGAAGCCGCACTGCACCACCTCGATGTCGAACCAGGCTTTCTGGATGGCGGCGCCGGCGGGGGTGGCGCCGATGCCCTCGATGGTGGTGACGGCCCGGCCGTTTACCGCGCTGGCCGGCAGCAGGCACGAGCGTACCGGCTTGCCGTCGAGCTGCACCGTGCAGGCGCCGCACAGCGCCTTGCCGCAGCCATATTTGGTTCCCGTCAGCCCGACGATGTCGCGCAGCACCCAGAGCAGCGGCATATCGTCGGCGACGTCAACCTCGTGCGACTGGCCGTTGATCGTCAGAGAGGCCTTCAATGTCGGTCTTCCTTGCGATGAATGGTTGGCGATTCCCGGCTTTGGCCCGGACCGCGATCCTGTGTCGAACTTTGTCCGGCCGATCCCCCTGCCCTGTTTCGCCGCGCCATGTCTGTTGTGCGCTATGTTTGTTGGCGATCAGGCTTTTAAAACCATACGGACACCCGGATCGTATAGCGCTTTTTCCGCCCGTCTGACAAGCTTGGCTGGCCTCGCGGCGCCATCGCGCGATCACGACTGTGGTCTCGATGCAACAGTTAATGGATAAAAACTTAGACTTCTTGCCAATCTGGCTGCGGCATCGCATGAGTGCGCCGACCGGCCGGAAACAGGGCCGGTCGGGTGGCGCGGCCGCATCGTATCGAACGGGCGCATCGCCAAGAATGCAATGAAAAGAATCAACAAACTGTTCAGTGAGGAAGAAGACATGAAGGCAGGTTTTCTGGCGGCCGTGTCCTGCACGGCGCTTGGTGTTATTGTTGCCCCCGCCGCGTTGGCGCAGCAGGCGGATGTCGGTGCATCCGAAATCATTGTCACCGGTTCGCGCATCAGCATCAGCGGCTACGAGCAGCCGACACCAGTGACCGTGGTCGGCGAGGAACTGATCCAGCGCGACGCCAAGGCGTCGATCGGCGACACCATCCGCGAACTGCCCTCGGTCGGCAGCTCGGCCTCGCCGAACAATGGTTCGGGTTCCGGCAACATCGTCGCCGGCATCACCGGTCTCGACACCATCAACCTGCGCCAACTGGGCACCACGCGGACGCTGGTGCTGTTCGACGGCCAGCGCGTGGTGCAATCGAACATCACCGGCCAGATCGACCTCGGCACCATTCCAACCATGCTGGTGGAACGCATCGACGTGGTGACGGCGGGCGCCTCGGCCGCCTGGGGTTCGGACGCCGTTTCGGGCGTCGTCAACCTGGTGCTGAACAAGCGCTTCGACGGGCTTCGTCTCAGCGTTGACGCCGGCGACAGCTATGCCTTCGACCACCGCAGCTATCGGGTGCAGGCGGCCGCCGGCACCGGCTTCGGCGACGGCCGTGGCCGGGTGATCGCCGCCGTCAACTATATGGACAGCCCGGATGTCGTCTATGCGAAGCAGCGCAAGTGGAACACCTATCGCCACCTGGTCGACAATCCTGCCTGGACTGCGGACAACAACGAGCCGCGCCTCATTCACCACGACAATGTCGGCATCAGCCAGGGCACGCAGGGCGGTCTGATCACCGACGGGCCGCTGAAGGGCATCCAGTTCGTCGGCAACGGCATTCCGGTTCCCTATACGCCGGGCACGGGCAAGAACCCGGTGACCGGCGGCGGCGACACCGACACGCTGCAGGCGTCGCTCAACGGCCTGACCGTCCGCTATCGGACGCTGTCGGCCTTCGGCCTCGCCTCCTACGAGCTGACCGACTGGCTGAAGGCGTCGGTGCAGGTCAACTATGGCGAAACGCACTCGAAGAACAACAGCGTGCCGGCCATCCGGCTGGGCAATATGCGGATCGCCCTCGACAACGCCTATCTGCCGCAATCGGTGAAGGATGCCGCGGCGGCCTGGAACGCGGAAGTTCCCATCTGGAATGCCGCCCATCCCGATCCGGAGGATCAGCGCCAGCTGATCGCCAACATCCCGTTCGGCACCACCAACATGAACAACCTGTCGATCACCGACAACTATTCGCCCGAGCTGTTCGAGCAGCAGCTCGGCATTCCGGTGGCGACCACCGACCGCACGCTGAAGCGCGGCGTCTTCACCCTGGAGGGCGATCTCGGCGGCGACTGGAGCTGGAGCGCCTATTACCAATATGGCGAAGTGAAGGTGCACCAGTTCACCCACACCAATGTGATCGGATCCAGATATAATCTTGCGGTGGATGCGGTGGTCGATCCGTCGACCGGCTCGATCGTCTGCCGGTCGACGCTGACCGATCCGGGCAACGGCTGCGTGCCGCTGAACGTGTTCGGCGTCGGCGTCGCTTCGCCCGAGGCGATGCGCTATGTGAACGCCGAACCCGGCCAGAACTTCCAGATCCAGCGGTTGAGCGAGCATGTCGCCGCGGTGTCGGCGCAGGGAACGCTGCCGTTCGGCTTCGAGGCCGGCGATGTCGCCGTCGCGCTCGGCGCCGAATATCGGGCGGAAAAGGGCAAGGTCGACAACGACCAGGGCGCCAAGGACCGCATCTATTCGGTCGGCAACTTCCCCTATTTCCGCGGTAGCTACAATGTGAAGGAAGCCTTCCTCGAAGCCGAGGTGCCGCTGCTCGATTCGTCGGTGGTGGACTATCTCAGCCTGAACGCCGCCGGGCGCGTTACCGACTACAGCACCAGCGGCAGCGTGGTGACGTGGAAGGTGGGCCTCACCAGCCAGCTGAACCCCGACATCCGCCTGCGCGGCACGGTCTCGCGCGACATCCGGGCGCCGAACCTCAATGAACTGTTCAGCTCGGGCCTCTCGACGCTCAGCTCGGGGGTCAACCCCTATACCGATGTCAGCGAATCCTTCTTCTCCTATGTTTCGGGCAACCCCGACCTGAAGCCGGAAAAGGCGACCACCTGGTCTGCCGGGATCGTGCTGACGCCCGGTTTCCTGCCGCGATTCAGCTTCTCGGCCGATTACTACAACATCAACCTGAAGGATGCGATTTCCACCATCAGCCAGGCGCAGGTGCTGGAACGCTGCAAGGCCGGCGACCAATTGTTCTGCGGGCAGGTCGAGCTGGAGGATCCGATCACGAAGAAGATCCGCCAGGTCAGCCGTTTCCCGCAGAATCTGGCGTCGATGAAGGCGTCCGGTCTCGACTTCCAGGCGGATTATTCGGTGCCGCTCGGCGCCGGCGATCTGCGCCTGCGCCTGGTCGGCAACTATATCTTCAACCTCTCGGAAGACCAGCTGGGCAAGACCATCAAATACGCCGGCGCGCTTTCCGGCGACAACGGCATCAGCGGGGTGCCGAAGGCGCGGGTCACCGCCAGCACCACCTATGCGCAAGGGCCGTTGTCGGTCACGGCGCAGGCGCGCTTCATCGGCGCCGGCAAGCTGGTCTATAACTGGACGGCGAAGGATGTCGACGACAACAAGGTGCCGGCCATCCTCTATGGGGATTTGCGCGGCTCCTACCAGTTGACCGACAATGTGCAGCTGTTCGGCACCGTCGACAATCTCTGGAACAAGGCGCCGCCGAATGTCGCCCGCGGCCCGTCGCAAGGGCAGAGCACCTATTATTTCACGGGAATCCGCGGCGATCTGCACGATGCGCTTGGCCGCAGTTACCGGATCGGCGCCCGGCTGAACTTCTGATCCGGGCCTCGCCCGCCGGCGCGTTTTTAGGCGCCGGCGAGCGGGGAACGGCTCTTGCAAAGCCGCTTTGGTCTGGTCCATAAGCAGCGAACCGAAAGATAACATAGGAGGGATTCATGGAAGCGACACGAAGGGGCATGATTGGCATGGCTGGGGCGGCGGCGGCCGCGG
>CAYYGQ010000086.1:0-7819 GCA_964471485.1 uncultured Sandaracinobacter sp.
GTGACGGGGCAGGGGCGGGACGGCGCGCAATTCCTGTTCACCGATGTGAACGCCCAGCCCAACCAGAGCCTCGCCGACATCTCCCGCAGCGTCTGGCAGCAGACCGCCGGGCAGATGCCGCAGTCCGGCTATCGCGAACGCCGCGTCAACCAGCTCGACGCCGCCACCTCCGAGGCCCGCCTCCACGGCAGCAACGGCCAGGTGGTCGATGTCGGCGTCAATGTGTTCCGCTTGCCGTCGGGGCAGACCTATCTGCTGCGTACCGTGTCGCCGCCGGGGACAAGCCAGCAGTTCCAGCCGATGATCGCTTCGTTCCGGCAACTGAGCCAGACCGAGGCGGCCGCCGCCTCGCGCGGCCGCCACATCGACGTGGTGACGGTGCGCGCCGGCGACACCGCGCAGTCGCTCGCGGCGCGCATGGCCCCGCCCTACAACCGGGTCGACAGCTTTCGTGCCCTGAACGGCATCGGCAACCGGGCGCTTGCCCCCGGCGAGCGGCTGAAGCTGATTGTCGGCTGACTTCGGCTCTCGGCCGTTCGATCCCTGTCCGGGCATGCCGGCGGCGCCCGGCGGCCTGCCGCTAAGGACGGTTTCCTGCGCGGTGCTGGTCGATGCCGACGGCCGCATCCTCGTCGCCAGCCGGCCGGCCGGCAAGGACATGGCCGGTCTCTGGGAATTTCCCGGCGGCAAGGTCGAGGAAGGCGAAACCCCGGAGCGCGCCCTCATCCGCGAACTGGAGGAGGAACTCGGCCTTGAAACCGCCGCCAGCTGCCTTGCCCCCTGCGGCTTCGCCTCGCACGCCTATCCGCGCTTTCACCTGCTGCTGCTGGCCTTCGCCATCCGCAAATGGCGGGGGCGGCCGACGCCGCGCGAAGGGCAGAGCCTCAAATGGCTGCGGCCGCCCGAACTGTTCCGCCTCGACATGCCGCCGGCCGACCGGCCGCTTCTGGGCCAGATCGCCAGCATCCTCTAGCCCGGCGCCGGGCCGAAGCCCCTTCACTTGCGCGATGCGATCGTCCGCCACAGCGCCAGCACGATCACGGCGCCGACGACGGCGCCGATAAAGCCGGCGCGCTCGCCCGGCTGGTAGAATCCCACCTCGGTGCCAAGCCAGGTGAAGAGGGCGCTGCCGGCGATTCCAAGCAATGTCGTCAGCAGGCAGCCCTGCGGATTGCGCGGGTCCGACGAGAAGATTCGCGCCAGCAATCCGGCGAAAAAGCCGATCAGCACCACCCCAAGCCAGCCCATGAACTTTTCTCCCGTCTGTTCCGCTGGAAACTAGCGGCCGGCAAGGCGCTCGGCAACAAGGCGGATCGCCTGGCCGTTCCACGGCAGGCCGCAGTGCGTGCCGTTCACCAGCCGGTTTTCCACCAGCGGTCCGGGGCGGGCATGGGCGGCCGCCGTGCAGACGATGCCATCGTCGCTGGCGGCGATGGCGCAGAAAGGCAGCGGCGGGCAGGCGCCCGGCTCCCAGTCGATGGGCGGCCGGTCGATGGCGTGGCCGGCAAGGCGCTCGTAAAGCCCCCAGGCATGGTTGGAGCGCAGATCCCCCGAAACCGGCGCGCCGAGAGTGATGAGGTGCGACACCTGCTCGGGATGGCGGCGCGCCAGTTCGACGGCATAAAGGCCGCCCAGGCTCCAGCCGACAAGGGCGACCGGCGCCCCGGCATGGCTTGCGAACTGCTGGAAGCGCGCTTCGATTTCCTCGAACCGCCCCGGGCGAAGGCCAAGGTTGCGCCCGAGGCGCCAGCCCTCGACCCGGTGGCCAAGGGCGGCGAGCGCGCCCCGCAGCGGCGCGGTTTCAAAGTCCCCCATCAACAGGCCGGGCAACACCAGCACATGGCGGCGGCCGTGGGGCAGCGCCGCCAGCAGGCGGCGGCGGCGCAGGGCAAAGCCGAGCAGTTCGGCCAGCGCCCGCGCTTCGCCCCACCACAAGCGGCGCGGCGGCGGCCCGAGGATGCGGGCCGCCGGCCGCCGCTCAGTCGCCAAAAGTGCGTTGCCACCAGCCCCGGCGCGGCGGCGCTTCTTCCCCGGCTGGCGCATCGCCGGCCGCCTCCGGCGCCGCCTCGGCGGAAGCAGCGGGGGTGGCGGGAGCAGGGGGAGCGGCGGCAGCCGGCTCCGGCGTCGCCGTTTCGGCCGCCGCGTCCGCGGTTCCAGCGGCGGGCTTTGCCGGCGCCTTCTTTGCCGGCGCTTTTTTCCGTGTCGTCGTCGCCGTGCTGCGTGCGCGTTTCGGCTTGGCGGCCGGTTCCGCCCCGGCTGGTTCGGCCGCTTCGGCTTCGGTCGCTTCGGCCGGCTCGGCGGCCTTCTCTGCGCTGGCGGCGGCCGGGGCGGCCGCTTTCTTCGGCGCGGCCTTGGCCCGGCTGGCGCGCTTCTTCGGCTTCGGCGTTTCTTCCGGCTGCTCCGGCACCAGGTCCGCGGCGGGCGCCACAGCGTCCGGCGCCGCCGCTGTTTCCGTCGCAGCGGCCGCTGTTTCTGTCGTCGTGGCCTCTGTTTCTGTCGCCGTAGCGGCGACCGTCGTTTCCGGCGCCGTGGCGACAATCGCGGCGGCGCTGTCCGTGGCCACCTCGGCGTCGGCCGCCTCGCTGCCCGCCGCTTGCTCGCCCGCCTGCCCGTTCGCGGCGCCGCCATGGCCGCGCCGGCCGCCACGACGACGCGGGCGCCGCCGCCGCGCCGCTGCTTCGTCCGCAGCCCCGGTCGCAGTATCGGTCCCGATATCGGCCGCCGTCTCGGCCGCTTCGGCGGCCTCGTTGGGGCGGCGGCCATCGCGGTCGCGGCCACCGCGCCGCCGGCGCGGACGGCGGCGGCCGTTGCGGCCCTCGCGGTCGCGCGACGGCGTGTCCGGCGGCGAGGAATCGTCGCCGTCCGCCTCGCTATCCGCCTCGTCGTCCTCCACATCCTCGTCGTCTTCGACAACCGTCGGCGACGCCGGCGCCCCAAGGGTCGCCACCTTGGGGGCATGGGCCGGCGGCGGCCCCGAGGAATCGATGGTCACATGGTTGCCGATGAGCGTGGCGTCCGGCACCACCTCGATGCGGATGCCATAGCGCGCTTCCAGTTCGGCCAGTTCGGCGCGCTTGCGGTTCAGCATATAGACGGCGACCGCCGTGTCGGCGCGCAGGCGGAAATTGCTGGCGCGGCCCTTCACCGCTTCCTCTTCCAGCAGCCTGAGCGCCGCAAGCGCCGCCGAGCCTTCGGTGCGGACCAGCCCGGTGCCCTCGCACATCGGGCAAACCTCGGTCGACGCTTCCAACACGCCGGTGCGGAGGCGCTGGCGGCTCATCTCCAGGAGACCGAACGAGGAAATCCGCCCCACCTGGATGCGGGCGCGGTCGCGCTTCAGCGCGTCTTTCAGGGCGCGCTCCACCTTGCGGTTGTTGCCGTGGCTTTCCATGTCGATGAAGTCGACGACGACAAGGCCGGCCAGATCGCGAAGGCGCAACTGCCGCGCCACTTCCTCGGCCGCCTCGATGTTGGTTTTAAGGGCGGTTTCCTCGATATTATATTCCCGCGTCGACCGCCCCGAGTTGACGTCGATCGAAACCAGCGCCTCGGTCGGGTTGATGACCAGATAGCCGCCCGATTTCAGCGTCACCACCGGGTTCAGCAGCAGCGCCAGTTGCGCTTCCACCCCGGCGCGGTGGAACAGCGGCACCGCATCCGCATAGGGCTGCACCTTCTTGGCGTGGCTCGGCATCAACAGCTTCATGAAGCTCTTGGCCTGGGTATAGCCGTCGGCGCCATCCACCAGCACCTCGTCGATGTCGCGGCTGTAGATGTCGCGGATGGCGCGCTTCACCAGCGCCGAATCCTCGTAGATGAGGGCGGGCGCCGTCGACGACAGCGTCTTCTCGCGGATTTCGTCCCAGAGGCGGGCAAGGTAATCAAAGTCGCGCTTGATCTCGCTCTTGGTGCGTTCGAGACCGGCGGTGCGCACGATCGCCCCCATGGTGGATGGCAGATTCAGCTCGGCCATGATCGACTTCAGCCGCTTGCGGTCGGCGGAGTTGGCGATCTTGCGGCTGATGCCGCCGCCCTGCGCGGTGTTCGGCATCAACACCGAATAGCGGCCGGCAAGCGAGATATAGCTGGTAAGCGCCGCCCCCTTGTTGCCGCGTTCCTCTTTCACCACCTGCACCAGCATCACCTGGCGGCGGCGGATCACCTCCTGAATCTTGTAGCGGCGGCGAAGCGACATGCGCCGCCGCCGCAAGGCCTCGGCGCCGGCGTCGTCGCCGCCGCCATGTTCCTCGGGAGGCGGCAGGGGCTCGCCGTCGTCGGCGGCTTCGTTGGCAGCCGCGTCTTCTTCGGTGCCCTCCGCATCGGCCGCATCGGCTTCGCCGGCGATTTCCTCGGCGCGGGCCTCGGCATCCTCTTCGGCGCCATGCTCGGCGGCCAGCGCCTGCTCCTCGCGCAGCAGCGCTTCGCGGTCCTCGCGCGGGATCTGGTAATAGTCCGGGTGGATTTCCGAAAAGGCGAGAAAGCCATGGCGGTTGCCGCCATAATCGACGAAGGCAGCCTGCAACGACGGTTCGACCCGCGTTACCTTGGCCAGATAGACATTGCCCTTGATCTGCTTGCGGGTCGCCGCCTCGAAATCAAACTCTTCGATCCGGTTGCCCTTGACGACGGCCACCCGGGTTTCCTCCGGGTGGCGGGCGTCGATCAGCATTCTTGTCGTCATCGGGAATTCTCCTCGCGCCTGGGGCGCATTTTAATAGGGCGCCAGCGGCGCATTTAGGGAAAGCGCCTGGGGCGCGTGTAAGGAAGGCGCCAGAAGCGCGAAGCGGTGGAAACGCGGCCCGGGATGGCCGGCGTTCTGGAACAGCGGGAAAGCGGGCGGGGGAAACGCGGGCGGGCGGCACGCATGCAGGCACCGCCGCCGCAGCGGCCATCCGCCACCGACGAAGTTCCTGAATTCGCAAAATCCTGCCGCGCATTGCATCCCGATCGTCTGATCGGTCCCATGGTCGCCGACGGGGCGCCATGGTCCGACGGGCACCGGGCCCGAAGCCGGCCATACGGTCTGCGATCCCACGCGGTCCCGTAGAGGCTCCGGCAGCCAAACTGCCTTGCCTTCGAGCTAGCAGCACTGTCGCGCCATCGCAAGCGGCGGATGCATCCAATTGCGGCCAGCAAGCTAAAGCCAGCCGCCGCAAAGCCGTGCAGGGGGTTGCGATGGCGAACATTCTCACCTCTCTCGGCGCCGGCTCCGGCATCGACGTCAAGGCCCTGACCGACCAGCTCGTCGACATCGACGTGACGCCGCGGCAGACGCTGCTCGACCAGCGTTCGGCCAGCGTCGATGCGCGCATCACCGCCCTCGGCCAGTTCCAGCAGGCGCTGGCCGCCATGGTGCAGGCGCTCGACGGCCGCATCCAGTCCGGCGCCATCTCCGGCCAGCCGACGGTGTCCGACCCCTCGGTGCTCGGCTTCACCGTCGACCCCGGCGTCACCATCGAGCGCCAGAATCTGGAAGTGCGCCAACTGGCCCGCGCCCAGACGCTGGCGTCCGCCGCCTTCGCCGACAGCACGACCGCCATCGGCGAGGGCAGCCTCACCATCCACTTCGGCAGCGTCGCCGGCGACGACGACGCCGGAATCTTTCTTCCCGCTGCCCTCGGCGCCCTCAGCGTCAGCATCGGCCCGGACGATTCGAGCCTCGAAGGCATTCGCAACGCCATCAACCGCGCCGCCATCGCCGCCGGCGCGCCGGTGCTGGCGCAGATCGTCACCGACGCCGACGGCAGCCGGCTGATGCTGCGCGGCGCCACCGGCGAGCAATCCGGCTTCATCGTCGAAACCGATGGCGACAGCAGCCTCGAAGCCTTCCGCTTCGCGGAAGGCGTGACCGGCGGCCTGGCCCGCACCCAGTCCGCCGCCGACAGCATCATCGCCCTCAACGGCCTGACGCTGAAGCAGAGCGGCAACAGCATCGACAATCTGATTCCGGGCACGCACCTGACGCTGACCAAAGCGTCCCCCGGCGCCATCGTCGCCATCGAGGCCAAGCGCAGCGCCGCCGACCTGGCGCAGACGGTGGGCGATGTCGCCAGCGCCCTCAATGAACTGGCGGACATCGGCCGCGAACTGTCGAAAAACACCCCCGGCTCGGCCGGGGCGCTGGCCGCCGACGGCGCCACCCGGCGCGCCCTGCAAAGCCTCACCTCCATCACGTCGGCCGCCCTCATCCCGGCGAACGGCGACGCCCCCACCCGCCTTTCCGACATCGGCATCTCCATCGACCGTTACGGCAAGTTCAACGTCGACAGCACGCGCCTCACCAAGGCGGTGCAGCAGCACCCGGAAGCGGTCGAGCAGTTGCTGACGGCGATGAACCAGCGCGCCGGCGCCGGGCAGGCCGCCGGGCCGCTGCGGCAGATTTCCGACAACTTCACCCTTGCCGCCAAAGGCAGCACCGGCCAGCCGAACGCCTTGCAGGAAGCCAAGAAAGCCATTGCCCGCGAACAGCAGGCCCTGGACGACCGGGCCGAGCGGCTGCGCGCCACCTACACCCGGCAATTCTCGGCGCTCGACATCGCGGTCGGCAAGTCGAAGGCGCTGCAAACCTATATGGAGCAGCAGATCGCGCTGTGGACGAAACGCAACGACTGACCCTGAAACCCGAAAACCCCAAGGAAGATTCCATGCTGCAAACGCTCGCCGCCTCCACTCCCTCCTCCGGCCTTTCCAGCGCCGGGCGCGCCCGGGCGATGGCGGGCTATGGCGTGGTATCGCTGGAAGCGAAGGTGGCGACGGCCAGCCCGCACGAACTGGTGATGATGCTTTATCGCGGGCTGGTGGCGCGCCTGCGCGAAGCGCACGAGGCGGCCAGCGAGGGCAATGCGCTGCGCCGCCTGAAGGCGACCGAGCGGGCGCTGGTGATCGTCGAGGGACTGGACGCCTCGCTCGACACCCGCCGCGGCGGCAGCATCGCCGAAAGCCTGCAAATGGTCTATGAACTGCTGCGGGCGCGGCTGCTGGCCGGCAACGAAACAGCGCTGGCCGAAGCGCTGGAATCGGCGGAAGCAATCGCCGACGCCTGGAACGGCATCCGCTGAACGGGCGCCCTTCGGGGCTTGTTCCTGCGGGCTTCCTGCGGGCCATTCTGCGCGGGCTGTTCTGCGCGGGCCATTCGGCCTGTTGCCTATAGTATGAAGGCTTCGGGGCTTGCCCCCCGGCGACAGATTCTCGCGCTTGTCCCAGGTCGGGGGTGTAGGATGGAGGCTTCGGGGCCTGACCCCAGCGGCCATTCTTCGCGGGGCGATTTCTTGTGCGCGCATTCGGCGCATTCCTTGCCGGGCATTGCTCGCAGGGCATTCTTCGCGAGGCTATGCCTTGCGGAGGCGTTTTTCGTGGGGTGATTCCTCGTGGGGGCATTCTTTGTGGGGATACTCTTTGATGGGCTGTTCCTTGCGGGGCTGTTGCTCGCGCTCTTGAATCGCCCCGCGATTGCCCGTTCCCTGCCCCGTCCTTTGTCTTGTCAACACGGCCGGATGCCTGCTAGGGGCGCGGCCCGTGCCGGAGCGGTGGCCGAGTGGTCGAAGGCGCACGCCTGGAAAGTGTGTATAGGTCAAAAGCCTATCGTGGGTTCGAATCCCACCCGCTCCGCCACAGACAGTCAAGATATTGATATTACTGGATAATGCCCGATGATTTTGCCCGAAGACGCGGGCCTTTCGGGCTATTCCCGTCACCGAGAGAGCTAGGCATTCTCGGCGATTTCCGCACTTTCCGGCGCCCTTTCTCAGCGGCGCCTTGGCGTGGTACGGGATTGGTGATGTCGGTAGGGAACGCTCGCAGCTGGAATCGCGGAGCTTAG
>CAYYGQ010000087.1:0-7699 GCA_964471485.1 uncultured Sandaracinobacter sp.
CTGGTCGTCGTCGCCGACGCAGCAGATATTGCCCTGGCCGCCGTGGGCGGGCGCCGCCAGCAGCGTCAGCCAGCGATACTGGGCGGCGTTGCTGTCCTGATATTCGTCGACCAGCACATGGCGGAAGCGCCGCTGCCAGCCGGCCAGCACGTCGCGGTCTCCCTCGAAGATGCGGATCATGTGCAGCAGCAGGTCGCCGAAATCGGCGGCGTTCAGGGTGGCCAGTTCCTGCTGGTAGCGGCGGTAGAGCTGTTGCCCCCGCCCGTCGGCAAAGGCGAAGGATTCGCCCGCCGGCACTTCGTGGGGGGTAAGCGCCTTGTTCTTCCAGCGGTCGATCAATTGCGCCAGTTGCCGGGGCGGCCAGCGCTTGTCGTCGATTCCAGCGTCGCGGATCAGGCGCTTCAGCAGGCGCAGGCTGTCGTCGGCGTCGAGGATGGTGAAGTTCGAGCGCAGGCCGACAAGCTCGGCGTGCTGGCGCAGCATTCTGGCGGCGATCGAGTGGAAGGTGCCGACGAAGGGCATCCCCTCGGCGGCGGCGCCAAGCAGGGCATGGAGGCGCTGGCGCAGTTCGCCGGCCGCCTTGTTGGTGAAGGTGACGGCCAGAATCTGCGACGGCCAGGCGCGGCGTTCGGCCAGAATCTGCGCCAGGCGCGCCGTCAGCGCCCGAGTCTTGCCGGTGCCGGCGCCGGCCAGCACCAGCAGCGGCCCGTCGAGCAGGGTGGCGGCCTGGCGCTGCGGCGGGTTGAGGCCCTGAAGCCAGGGCGCGTCGGGCGGGGGTGGGGCGGTCATGGCCGGAACAGATAGCGAACTTATGCGCTGGGCCGCAACAGCCGCAAGTCCGCCTTGCCGACATTCCGGGTGACGACGATGTCGAATCCCGGCGCCGCGAACGGTTCGCCGCGCGCGCTTTCAAGGGAAATCCATGTGTGCGGCGCCACCCAGCCCTGGGCCGATGCGGCGGCGCAGGCGGCCGCCGCCAGCCCTTCGCCATAGGGCGGATCGAGGAAGATCAGGTCGGCCGGCGCGGCGGCCGGTGGCGGATGGCCGGCGTCGTGGCCGATCAGGCGGGCGTTGGCGCCAAGGGCGCGGGCGTTCCGTTCGATGGCGCGGCGGGCGGCCGGATGCCGTTCAATGAGGAAGGCGCTGGCCGCCCCCCGCGACAGCGCTTCGAAGGAAAGCGCCCCCGAGCCGGCGAACAGGTCGAGAACGGCAAGATCGTCGAAGGCGCCGATGCGGCTTTGCAGCATCGAGAACAGCGTTTCGCGGCTGCGGTCGGCGGTGGGGCGGGTCTCCGGGCCGTCGGGCGTCTCGATGCGGCGGGAACGCCAGCGGCCGGCGACGATGCGCATTCAGCGGCCCTTCGGGGCGGGATCGCCTGCCGGCGCCGCTTTCCGGCCGCGCCGTTCAAGGATGCGTTTCAGCGATTGCACTTCGGCGGCCGGAACCTCGCGCAACCCCCGCACCGGCAGCCCTTCCAGCAGGAACGGCCCATAGGCGGTGCGGATCAGCCGGCTGACCTTCAGGCCGATGCCTTCGCAAAGGCGGCGCACTTCGCGGTTCTTGCCTTCGGCCAGGGTCATCGTCAGCCAGATATTGGCGGCGCCGGCGTGCGAGCGGCGATCGACCGAGGCATCGACCGGGCCATAGCGCATGCCGTCGATGGTCAGGCCCATGGCCAGCGCTTCGATGGCCTGCGGCCGCACTTCGCCGATGGCGCGGACCCGGTAGCTGCGCGGCACCTCGCTCGACGGCAGTTCGAGGGTGCGCTTCAGCTCGCCGTCGTTGGTCAGCAGCAGCAGCCCTTCGGTGCCGAGGTCGAGGCGGCCGACCGGCATCAGCCGGGGGATATCGCCCGGCAGGATGTCGTAGATGGTGGGGCGGCCGGCGGGGTCGCGCGCCGTCGTCAGCACGCCCGCGGGCTTGTGGAACAGGAACAGCCGGGTGGAATCGGCGCTGGCGACCGGCCGGCCGTCCACCGTCACGCCCCTGAGCGAGGTGAGGATGGTGGCGGGGGTGTCGAGCGGCTTGCCGTCGATGGCGACTCGCCCCTCGGCGATCATCCGCTCGATGTCGCGGCGGGAGCCGGCGCCGGCGCGCGCCAGCAGCTTGGCGATTCGTTCGCCCTTGCCGTCTGGCGTTCTGGCCGCCGTTCTGGATGACGGCCCGCCTGTCGGCCCGGCCGATGACCCGGCTGGCAGGCGGCGGCCGGCCACCCGGCGCTTGCGCGTGCCGGTAACGGCGGGCCGGACACGGCGATGGCCGCCGGCGCGGTCGCCGCCGTCCGGCGGCCCGCCGCGGCCGCCATGGCGCCGGTCAGCCATGGGCGGGGCGGGCGTGGACCGGAACGCCGATGGCCGATTTCGAGGTGCGGATGGTGAGCGAGGTCTTGACGCTGGCGACATTGGAGGCGCTGGTCAGGCGTTCGGTCAGCAGCGTCTGAAAGCTGGGCAGGTCGCGGGCCACCACCTTCAGCAGAAAGTCGATCTCGCCGTTCAGCATGTGGCATTCGCGCACTTCCGGGATGTCGGCGATGTGCGCCTCGAAGGCGCGAAGATCGGCCTCGGCCTGGCTTTTCAGGCTGACCATGACGAAGACGGTGATCGGCCAGCCGAGCTGCTCGGCGGACAGTTCGGCATGATAGCCGCGAATGACGCCGGCGTCTTCCAGCGCCCGCACCCGCCTTAGGCAGGGCGGCGCGGTCAGCCCGACTTTCTGCGCCAGGTCTACGTTGGTGATGCGGCCGTCCTCTTGCAGGAGGGCGAGAATCTCGCGGTCGGTGCGATCCAGTTGGTGGGTTCTTGGCATGTTCGGAAAAATACTCTTACAGTTGTGCGGGCTTTACCAATATTACACGACAACGCAAGCGAACAGCGCTCGTCTCGGCTTGCGCGGCCTGCTCTGCGCCCCTAAGTCGGCCGGGAAAGGATTGTCCATGGTTGCTGTGCGGCGGGTGAAGCTTCTGGTCATCGGTTCGGGGCCGGCGGGGTATACCGCCGCGCTTTACGGTGCAAGGGCGATGCTGGAGCCGGTGCTGGTGGAGGGGCTGCAACCGGGCGGCCAGCTCACCATCACCACCGAGGTGGAGAACTGGCCGGGAGATACCATGATTCTCGGGCCGGATCTGATGGAGCGGTTCCGCGCCCAGGCCGCGCATGTCGGGGTGGAGCTGGTGTCCGACCTCGTGGCCGAAGTGGATTTCTCCAGGCGGCCGTTCGTCGCCGTCACCGACGGCGGCACCCGCTTCGAGGCCGATTCGGTGGTGATCGCGACCGGCGCCAGCGCCCGCTGGCTCGGCCTGGCCGGCGAAGAACGGTTGCGCGGCCGTGGCGTGTCGGCCTGCGCCACCTGCGACGGATTCTTTTTCCGCAACAAGCATGTCGCCGTGGTGGGCGGCGGCAACACCGCCGTCGAGGAAGCGCTGTTCCTGACCAACTTCGCCAGCAAGGTGACGCTGATCCACCGCCGCGACGAATTGCGCGCCGACAAAGTGAATCAGGCGCGGCTGTTCGCCAACCCCAAGGTGGAGGTGCTGTGGAACGCGACCGTCTCGGATGTGCTGGGCGCGGACGGGGTGGACGGCATCCGCATCACCGATACCGGCAGCGGCGCTACGCGCGACCTTGCCGTCGATGGCCTGTTCATCGCCATCGGCCACGATCCGGCGACGGCCGTGTTTCGCGGCCATGTGGCGATGGACGACGAGGGCTATATTCTGGTTCGGCCGGGAACGCCCGTCACCAGCGTCGCCGGGGTGTTCGCCGCCGGCGATGTCACCGACAAGCATTACCGCCAGGCGGTGACGGCGGCCGGCATGGGCTGCATGGCGGCGCTGGAGGCCGAGCGTTTCCTTGCCCGCGCCGAGCCGGCTGGAGATGGGCCAGCCGGAAACGGGGCGCCCGAAGCGCAAATGGCGGGCTGACATGGGCCAGGTCGACTGGGACAAGCTGCGCCTGTTTCACCTGGTGGCCGCCGCCGGCAGCTTCACCGAAGGGGCACGAAGGCTGAAGCTGTCACAGCCGGCGCTGTCCCGGCAGATCATCGCCCTGGAAGAATCGCTTGGCGCCAAGCTGTTCCATCGCCACGCCCGCGGCCTTGCCCTCACCAACGAGGGGGAACAGTTGCGCGCCGCCACCGCCCGCATCGCCGACGATGTGGAGCGCACCCGGAGCATGATCGAGGCGACCCGCAACCGCCCGACCGGGGAAATCAAGCTGACGACGACGGTCAGCTTCGGTTCGTCGTGGCTGCCGGTGCAGCTGAAGGATTTTCTCGACCTCTATCCCGATATCCGCGTCAGCCTGGTGCTGTCGGACGAAGAGCGCGACCTGGCCCGCCACGAGGCGGATTGCGCCATCCGCTTTCACAAGCCGCACCAAGCCGATCTCATTCAGCGGCCCATGGCGCTGATCCGCCACCGGCTTTGCGCTTCCTATGACTATATCGACAAGCACGGCGAACCGAAGACCCAGGCGGACCTGATGAATCACCGCCTGCTCGCCTATGGGCCGGAAGCGCCGGCCTATCTTCGCAGCGTCAACTGGGCGCTCGAACTGGGGCATGACGGCCCGGCGCGCGCGCCGGCCATGACCATCAACAACAGTTTCGGCCTGTTGCAGGCGGTCGAGGCCGGAATCGGCATTGCCGCCCTTCCTACCTATCTGGTGCGCCATTCCGGCCGGGTGAAGGTGCTGCTGCCCGAGCTTCGCGGCGCCGCCTTCCAGACCTATTTCGTCTATGCCTCGGAATTGCGCGGCATGGTGCGGCTGGCGGCGCTGAGGGACTTCCTCGTCGAGCGCATGATTCCGGCCAATCTGGGCGACCTGTCTGGCTGAGCGGTGATTCAAGTCGCGAGCCATGCAGAAAATGCATGACAGATTGGCTTTCTTCGCACTTGCACAATAAGCCGAGCGCTCCTACTTAGGCTTTGTTGCTGCGATGCAGCGCAGCCGGACCGCCTCACTCTCCCCCGAGGCTTCCGGCCTGGTCGGCCACCACTCTCCCTCCCTCCCTCGGAGGTCGACCAATTCTGGGCCTGGTGTCGAGCTTGCTCCGCCAGGCCCATTTTTTTGTTTAACGCTATTTCTGTCCGCTTCCCGGAATCCGGTCACCGAGGGGTGCGACGGCAAGGCGTCCCATCGCCGACGCCTTGTCATCATGGTCTCAACCCGATCGGGCATGCCTTGAAGCACGGACCCGCCGGCCAGCCGGCGGGTCTGGACTTAATAGCCGACGGCATAGCCCATGCGGCGCGGGTCCGAGCCGGCGCTTCTGGTGGCGTAGGGCGATTCCAGAATCGCCTGCACGCTGCCGATGGCATAGGGACCGACCTGCTGCACATTGTGCCCCATCGCCTTCAGGGCGGCGATGGTTTCCGGCGGATAGCGCGATTCCGCTTGCAGCGTGATGGCGGCGCCCGGCGTATAGAAGCCGGGCCTTGCATTGAGGGCGATCCGCGGCGCTTCGATCGCCTCCTGGACCGGCATGCCATGGTCGATGATGTTGATCAGATGCTGGAACTGCGTCTGGCCGATGGTCTCGCCGCCCGGCGTGCCGAAGATCATGCGGAAGCGGCCCTGGTCGAGCAGGATGATCGGGCAGTTGCCGAGCAGCGGAATCCGGCCCGGCGCCACGAAATTCGGATGGTCGCGATAGGGCGCGGTCGAGCCGGTGCGAAGGCCGTTGTTGCAGAGCAGGCCGGTGCTGCCCATCACCAGCTGGGTGCCGAAGCCGCCGCCGATCGTCGTCGTCACGCCGACCGCATTGCCTTCGCTGTCGACCACCGACAGGTGGGTGGTGTCGCCCGGCACGGTGTCGGCCGCGTTCGCGGCGCTGGGCGGTTGCCAGGCGCCGCCGAGGTTGGCGCCGGTCGGAAAGGCGATGGCCCGCGCCGGATTGATGAGGCGGCGGCGCTGCGCCGCGAAGCCTTTCGAAACCAGCACGTCCACCGGGGCCGGGCTGGAGGCCGGATCGGCCGCGTAGCGATAGACATCCGCCTTGGTGACCTTGATCGCCTCGGCGATCAGATGCAGCGCCCGCGGGCTGTCGGCCGGCAGCGACGCCATGTCGAAGCCTTCGAGAAGGTTGAGCTGCTCGCAGACTTCCAGCCAGGTGCGCGAGGTCAGCGGCGCGCAGAGCACGTCGAAACCGCGATAGCTGGTCGACACCGGGTCTGCCCATCGCGGCTTGTAGGCGCGCATGTCGTCGGTGCTGAGCCAGCCGCCCTCGGCCTGGCAGAAACGGGCCATCTCTTGCGCGATCGGGCCGCTGTAGAAATAATCGTAGGCGGCTTGCAGCGCATTGTCGCGGCTGGCGCCGCCTTTCAGGGCCGCTGTCTCGGCGTCGGCGAGCGCCTGGAAGGTGCGGGCCAGCGCCGGGTTGCGGAAAAGCGAGCGCGGCGGCGGCGCTTCGCCGTTCGGCAGAAAGATGGCGGCCGTGGTTGGATAGCGGGCCAGCCGGGTCGACATCCGCGAAATCAACTGCGCGATCGACGGGTCGAGCGGATGGCCGTCGCGCGCATAGCCGATGGCCGGCGCCAGCAGTTCGGACAAGGGCAGGCGGCCGAAGCGGCGGGTCAGTTCGATCCAGCCGCCGAAGGCTGCGGGGGTGACGACCGCCTTCGGCCCGGAGGTCAGATCTTCGACGCTGGCGAGGTCGTCGACCCGGCGGGGCGCGGCCCCGGTGAAGGCCAGGCAACTGATCTTGTTGGTCTTGCGGTCGAGACAGGTGGCAAGGCCGACGCCGGCGGCGCTGGAGGCCCATGGCTCCACCACATTCAGCACCGCCATGGCGGCGACCGCGGCGTCGGCGGCGCTGCCGCCGCGCATCAGCATCATCACCCCGGCCATCGAGGCGAGCGGGTGCCCGGCGGCGACGACGCCGTGCGGGCCGGGCACTTCTACCCGGTGCTGGGCGACGGATTCGGCGCCGGAGGCCGGCGCGTCCGGCGCCTGCTGGCCCACGCCCGACATGGTGGCCGGCGCGGCGGGCGCCTGTGCCTGGGCTTCGGCGCGGCCCGGCCGCAAGGCCAGCGCCGCCATCGCCAGGCCGGCGGCGCCGCCGGTCAGAAGCGTGCGCCGGTCGGTCGCCGTGCTCTCGGTCGATTGCTGTTCCATTGCTTTCTCCTTTTGGGCTTGCCCCATGGCCGGCGGCTCGGGCCGCCGGCCGGAAGAAGGGCGCCTAGTCGTTACCGGAAGCTCTTCTTCACGCTTGCATACCAGTAGCGGGCCTGCGGCTGGTAGACAGAGGCCAGATAGCCGTTGCTCGGCGTGAAGGGCGGCCCCTTGTCGAACAGGTCGCGGACGCCAAGCGTGATCGACGTTCCGTCGAGGAAGCCCGACTCCTGCTGGAACCGGTAGGTGCCGAACAGGTTGACCGTCGTGGTCGCCTTCAGCTTCCAGGGATTGTTGTTGCTGTCGACCACGTCGATGATGTCGATGGCGTTGATGCGGCGGGCCATCGCGCCGATCTCCACCGGGCCGCTGCGCCAGGTGAAGTTGGCGGTGTGCCGCCAGCGCGGGCGGCCGTTCTTGTTGACGAAGTCGCCGCCGGCCGTCAGCAGCACCCCGGCGTTGATAAGGCCGGCCGCCTGCCCGGCCGCCAGCGCATCGCCGACCGCGCCCGGCTCCATGCAGTAGCGGATCAGCTTCGCCGAATTGAGGTTGAAGGAAAAACTGCCGAGCGGCGTGTTCCGCAACTGATA
>CAYYGQ010000088.1:0-7662 GCA_964471485.1 uncultured Sandaracinobacter sp.
CGCGACCAGGGCCGACATCTGCGAGCAACTGGGCATTACCCCCGAACGGCTGCTGGTGGCCGGATTCGACCGCCCCAACATCCAGTATCGGGTGGAAGGAAAGCGCCAGCCGGCCGAGCAGTTGCGCCGCTTCGTCGAGGAACAGGGCCGGGTGGCCGGAATCGTCTATTGCCAGACGCGGAGCAGCGCCGAGCAGACGGCGGACATGCTGGGCGGCCACGGCATCCCGGCCAGATGCTACCACGCCGGCATGCCGGCCGACGAACGGGCGGCGGCGCAGAAATGGTTCCAGCGCGCCGATCATGGCGTGATGTGCGCGACGGTCGCCTTCGGCATGGGCATCGACAAGCCCGACATCCGCTATGTGGCGCATCTCGGCCTGCCGAAGTCGATCGAAAGCTATTACCAGGAAACCGGCCGCGCCGGCCGCGACGGCGCCGCCGCCACGGCGAAACTGTTCTGGGGGCCGCAGGACGTGATCCTCGCCCGCCAGCGCATCCACGACAGCGAGGCCGGCGAGGAACGGAAAAACCACGAACGGCGGATGCTGCAACGCCTGGTTTCCTGGGCGGAAACCACCGGCTGCCGGCGGCAGCCGCTGCTGGCCCATTTCGGCGACGAACTGGCCGACCCTTGCGGCAACTGCGACAACTGCCTCGACCCGCCGGCGACGCTGGACCTGACAGAGGCGGCGCGAAAACTGCTGTCGGCGGTCTACCGTACCGGGCAGCGCTTCGGCCTTGGCCATGTGGCGAAAGTGCTGCGCGGCGACCGGGACGAACGCATCGAAGGGCTTGGCCACGACCGGCTGCCGCTGTTCGGCATCGGCCGCGACCTTGCACAGGCGCAATGGCTGAAGCTCGGCCGGCTGCTGGAAGCGTCCGGCGCCCTCGCCCGCGACCCCGAGCATGGCGGCGTCCGCCTCTCTGGCGCGGCGCGCGAAATGCTGCGCGGCGAAGTGGCGGTCGCCGTCCGCGAGGACGACTGGGTGGCAGCGCGAAGGGCGCGCAAAGGCCGGGCGAAAACCGTGGCGCCGCTGGCCGCCGCCGATGGCGAACTGTTCGAGGAACTGCGCCGCTGGCGGCGGGAAAAATCGCTCGACCTCGATGTTCCGGCCTATACCATCCTTCACGACAGCACCCTGGCCGCGCTGGCCGGCACCCGTCCGCGGGATCGCGCTGCCCTCGCCGCCATTCCCGGAATCGGCGACGCCAAGCTGGAGCGCTTCGGCGACGAACTGCTGGCGATCGTCGCCGCCTGACCCGGCCGGTCCCCAGTCCCTGTCCTGGTCCCCGCCCTAGTCCCTGTCGTCGAACAGGCTGGCCAACTGGTCGACGATGGCGCCGCCCAGTTGCTCGGCGTCCATGATGGTGACGGCGCGGCGGTAATAGCGGGTGACATCGTGGCCGATGCCGATGGCGATCAGCTCCACCGGGCTTTTCTGCTCGATCCAGGCGATGGCCTGGCGCAGATGCTGTTCGAGATAATTGCCGCTGTTGACGGAAAGCGTGCTGTCGTCGACCGGGGCGCCGTCCGAGATCACCATGAGGATGCGGCGATCCTCGGGGCGGGCGATCAGCCGGCTGTGCGCCCAGAGCAGCGCCTCGCCGTCGATATTTTCCTTCAGCAGCCCTTCGCGCATCATCAGCCCGAGGTTGCGCCGGGCGCGGCGCCAGGGGGCGTCGGCCGCCTTGTAGACGATGTGGCGAAGGTCGTTCAGGCGGCCGGGCCTTGGCGGGCGGCCGTCGGCCAGCCACTGCTCGCGCGATTTGCCGCCCTTCCAGGCGCAGGTGGTGAAGCCCAATATTTCCGTCTTGACGCCGCAGCGTTCCAGCGTCCGCGCCAATATGTCGGCGGAAATGGCGGCGATCGAGATCGGCCGCCCGCGCATCGACCCCGAATTGTCGATGAGAAGCGTCACCACGGTGTCGCGGAACTCGATGTCGCGCTCGGCCTTGTAGCTTAGCGCCTGCCCCGGCTGGACGATGACGCGGGCAAGCCGCGCCGGGTCGAGAATCCCTTCCTCCAGGTCGAATTCCCAACTGCGGTTCTGCTGCGCCATCAGCCGCCGTTGCAGGCGGTTGGCCAGCTTCGTCACCGCGCCCTGCAACGACACCAGCTGCTGATCCAGATAGCCGCGCAGCCGGGTCAGTTCCTCGTTGTCGCAAAGCTCGTCGGCCGAGACCGTCTCGTCGAAGCGGGTGGTGTAGGCGCGATAGACAAAGCTTCGATCCGTGGCCGAAAGCGGCGGGTCGGCGCGCCACGGCATCAGCCCGTCGTCGCCGCCCTCGCCGTCCTCGCTGTCCGACGACATGGTCTCGTCCGCTTCGGCTTCGCCGGGCTTGCCTTCGGCGCGCTCGCCGCTGTCCTCGTCCTCCTGCCCCTCGAACGCCTGGGCGGCGCTGTCCGAATCGCTGTTGTCGGTGCCGTCCTCGTCGCCGGCGGATTGCGGGGCGTCGGTCTCGTCCTGCCGCTCCTCCTCTTCAGGGGCGTCGGGATCGTCGGCAAGGCCAAGATCGTGCAGCACATGCCGGCAGGCGGTAGCGAAGCTGCCTGGTCGTCGATGGTGGCGCGCAAGGCGTCGAGCCGGCCGCCGGCCAGCCGTTCCACCTGCGGCCGCACCAGATCGACGCCGCGCGCCGCCTCTGCCGGGATCGGGTCGCCGGTCAGCCGTTCGCGGACGATCAGGCCGATGGCGGTGGCGAAGGGCACTTCGTCTGCTGTCCGGGCGCGGGTGATGGGGTCGCCGCGAAGGCGCGCTTCCTGCATCCGCCGCAGATTGGCGGCCACGCCGGCCATGTCGCGGCCGCCGACCGCCTCGATCCGCGCCTGCTCGGCGGCGTTCAGAATCTCGCGCGCCAGCCCCGGCGGCACATGGACGGCGGCGTGGTGGCGCGGGTCGTGCAGGCGGGCGCGCAGCGCGAAGCTGTCGGCCCAGCCGCGCGCCTCGGCGGCCTGCTCGGCGGTCAGCCGCCGCGACGGCTGCGGCACGCGGGCATGGTCGCCCTGAAGCGCCGGCTTGTCGGCGGTGTAGCTCAGCTCGAATTCCGGGCGATGGCCAAGGGCGCGCATCGAAGCGGCCAGCGCCTGGCGGAAATCCTCGATGGGATCTGGTTCCTGCGGCATGAACCGGCCTTAGCGGATGTGGCCGCGCCTAGGAAGCGGCCGCGCGGATCACCAGCGCATGCACCCGATCCTCCAGCAGGTCGGCGAGGGCGTGGTTGATGGCGCGATGGCATTGCACCTTGCTCATGCCGGCGAAGGCTTCCGCGATGATCTCGACGGTGAAATGACTTTCGCCGCGCGGATCGTGGCCGGCGTGGCCGATGTGGCGGTCGCTGTCGTCGATGACGGCAAGCCGGCTGGGGTGGAAGCGCGCCCGCAGCCGCCGTTCGATTTCGTCCTGCACCTTGCCCAAGGAAACTCCCCCTCGCTGAAACGGATCGGCCTGCCTATATGCGGCCTTTGCCCGCCCAGGGAAGGGCAGGCCGAACAGGAAGTCCGATGCGAGGAAAAGCCGGGATGTTCCCCGGAGAACAGCGCTGCGCCCACCCCGGCTGCGAGGAAGCCGGCGAATATCGCGCGCCCGTCGCCCGCCCCGGAAGCACGCCGTGGCCGCCATCTGGCCCACCTGCCGGCCCACCTGCATGGCAATATTTCTGCCTGCCCCATGTGCGCGAATTCAACGCCCGCTGGAATTATTTCGAAGGCATGGACGCCGACGCCATCTGGGCGGCGCAATCGCCCTATGCCGGCTGGGACGAGCGGGCGACGCGCCCTTTTGCGCGAAACGGCGCCGCCGATCTGGCCGATCTCGCCGACCTCGCCGATCCGCTGGGTATCTTCCGCTCGAAGGCCGGCGCCCGGTCCCGGCTGGCCGCCGCCGACCGCCGCGCCCTCGCCACCCTCGGCCTGGCCGAAGGGGCGACGCTCGACGAAGTGAAGGCGCGCTACCGCAAGCTCGCCCGCCGCTATCACCCGGATTCGAATCGGGGCGACCGCCGCCACGAGGAACGCTTCCGGGCGCTCACCGAAGCCTATCGCCAGTTGCGCGAAAGCGAGCATTTTTCCGCCCGCTGAACGCGCTGCGGCAAGGATCACACTTGCGAATTTGTCGCATGGGGGGCAACGGACATTTCATGACCAGCCTAGCCCTTGCCGCCGACAGCGAACACCACAAGCCGACCCTGATGGACGCCCCCGACATCGAGGTGGACGCCCGCCAGCTGTTCGGGGTGGACATCGACCTGAAGGTGCCGGCCTTCTCGAAGGCCGACGAGCGCGTCCCCGACCTCGACCCGACTTATGTGTTCGACCCCGACACCACCATGGCCATCCTCGCCGGCTTCGCCTTCAACCGCCGGGTGATGATCCAGGGCTATCACGGCACCGGCAAATCGACGCACATCGAGCAGGTGGCGGCGCGGCTCAGATGGCCGTGCCTCAGGATCAATCTCGACAGCCACATCAGCCGCATCGACCTCGTCGGCAAGGACGCCATCGTCCTTCGCGACGGCAAGCAGGTGACGGAATTCCGCGAGGGCATCCTGCCCTGGGCGCTGCAAACCCCGACCGCGCTTGTCTTCGACGAATATGACGCCGGCCGCCCCGACGTGATGTTCGTCATCCAGCGCATCCTCGAAGTGGAGGGGAAGCTCACCCTCCTCGACCAGAACCGGGTGATCCGCCCCAATCCGTGGTTCCGCCTGTTCGCGACCGCCAACACCGTCGGCCTTGGCGACACCTCGGGCCTGTACCACGGCACCCAGCAGATCAACCAGGGGCAGATGGACCGCTGGTCGATCGTCACCACCCTCAATTACCTGCCGGCGGAAACCGAGGCCAGGATCGTCGCCTCCAAGGCCGCCGACATGCCGCGCGAAACCATCGCCAACATGGTGAAGGTGGCGGAACTGTCGCGGCAGGGCTTCATTGCCGGCGACATCTCGACGGTGATGAGCCCCCGAACCGTCATCACCTGGGCGGAAAACGCCAAAATCTTCGGCAACCTCGGCTTCGCCTTCCGCGTCAGCTTCTTGAACCGCTGCGACGAGGCCGAGCGCGCGACCGTCGCCGAATATTACCAGCGCGTCTTCGGCGAGGAACTGCCCGAGTCGGTGGTGAGCCGGGCGCGCAAATAATTTGCATGGGCCGGCCCGCCGCCCATATTGGGCCGATGGCCGACCTGTTCGAAGCCCCCTCTCCGGCGCCGGCGCCGGCGGCGTTGGCGGCGCCGCTGCCCGAGCGCCTGCGGCCGCGCGCGCTCGACGAAGTGGTGGGGCAGCCGCACCTTCTCGGGGCGGACGGCGCGCTCCGCCGCATGATCGCCTCGGGGCGCCTCCCCAACCTCATCCTCTGGGGACCGCCCGGCACCGGCAAAACCACCATCGCCCGCCTGCTGGCGGAAAGCTGCGGCTATCGCTTCGTCGGCACCTCCGCGGTCATGACCTCGGTCGCCGAGCTGAAGGCGATGTTCGCGGCGGCGCGCCTCGCCCCCACCCGCACCCTGCTGTTCGTGGACGAGATCCACCGCTTCAACCGCAGCCAGCAGGACGGCTTTCTGGCGCCCATGGAGGACGGCACCATCACCCTCGTCGGCGCCACCACGGAAAACCCCAGCTTCGAGCTGAACGCCGCCATTTTGAGCCGCGCGCAGGTGCTGGTGCTGGAGCGGCTGGGCGACGAGGCGCTTGAAAGGCTGCTGGCGCGCGCCGAGGAAGCCGAGGGGCGCAAACTGCCCATCGACGACGACGCCCGCACCGCCCTTGTTGCCGGCGCCGATGGCGACGGCCGCTTCCTGCTGGGGCAGGCGGAAACGCTGTTCGCGCTTCCCGAAGGAAAACCGCTCGACCGCGCCGCCATGGGGCAGGTGCTGGCGCGGCGCCTTCCCGTCTACGACAAGGATAGGGACGGCCATTACGACCTCATCTCCGCCCTCCATAAATCGGTGCGCGGCTCCGATCCCGACGCCGCCCTCTACTGGCTGTCGCGGATGCTGGCGGCCGGCGAGGAACCGCTCTATCTGCTGCGGCGGCTGGTGCGGAGGGCCAGCGAAGACATCGGCCTCGCCGATCCGAACGCCTTGGCCATCGCCCTTGCCGCCAAGGACGCCTATGATTTCCTCGGCTCCCCCGAAGGCGAACTGGCCATCGCCGAGGCCTGCCTCTATCTTGCCGCCGCGCCCAAATCGAACGCCGCCTATCTCGCCTCGAAACAGGCGCTGAAGGCGGCGCGGCAAAGCGGCAGCCTGCCGCCGCCGAAAACCGTCGTCAACGCCCCGACCAAACTGATGAAAGACCTTGGCCACGGCGCCGGCTACCAATATGACCACGACGCGCCCGACGCGTTTTCCGGGCAGGATTACTGGCCGGACGGGCTGCCCCGCCAGAGCTTCTACCGGCCGACGGACCGCGGCCGCGAAAAGGCCATCGCCGAGCGCATGGCCTGGTGGGCGGAACAGCGGCAAAAACGCGGCGGCTGACCATGCCCGCCTTCCGGCAATATATCGCCATCGACTGGTCCGGCGCCAGGGGCGGGCGCCACAGGGGCATTGCCGTCGCTGTCGCCGGAACGGGCGATCGCGCCCCCGAGCTGGTGCCGCCGTCCGCCGCCGCCGGCTGGGCGCGCGCCGAAGTGGCGGAATTTCTGGAGCGACAGCCGGACGGAACGCTCGCCGGCTTCGACTTTTCCTTCGCGCCGCCCCATGTGGCGCGCGGCCAATATCTGCCCGGCCTTCAAACCGCCGACGACGGCCCCGGCTTCTGGGCCTATGTCGAGCGCCATTCGACCGACGCCGACTATGGCGTGCAAAGCTTCATCGAAGGCGCGGCGCGGCCGCATTTCTGGCTGGGCGCCAAAGACGGCGTGAAGAGCGACTTCCTGCATTTCCGCCGCTGCGAGGACATGTTCAACCGCCAGGGCGGCGGCAAGGCCTCGACGGTGTTCGATTGCGTGGGGGCGGCGCAAGTGGCGAAAGCCAGCTTCGCCGGGATGCGGGTGCTGAACCGCCTGCGCCAAACCTTCGCCATCTGGCCGTTCCAGCCGGCGGCAACCCGCACCATCGTTGAAATCTACACCCGCGCCATGCTGCGCCTTGCCGGCGGCAACGGCCGCAAACTGCGCGACAGCGCCGCCCTGAACCAGGCCCTTGCCGCCTTCCACAGCCGCCCCGTCGCCCACCAGCGCTATTCCGATCACGAAACCGATGCCCTGCTGGCGGCGGCCGCCCTTCGCGCCATCGCCCGAAACCCCGGCTTCTGGCATCCGCAGGCCCTCACCCCCGAAATCGCCCGCACCGAAGGCTGGACGTTTGGAATCGGCTGAAAGCGCCGCTATGGCGGATTCCATGCTGCAATTCCTTCTGGTCGGCGCGGGCGGCGCGGTGGGCGCCATGGCGCGCTTCGGCGTCGGCCGGCTGATCGGGCCGACGCTTTCCGGCTGGCCGATGGCCACGTTCGCCGTCAACGTCGCCGGCGGGCTTTTGATGGGGCTGCTGTCGGCGCTGCTGCTGCGTCTCGGCGACGCCGCGCCGCTGCTGCGCCTCAACAGCGAGGGGTGGCGGCTGCTCTTGGGCGTCGGCGTGCTGGGCGGCTTCACCACTTTTTCCAGTTTTTCCCTTGAACTGCTGCTGTTGTTCGATCGCGGCAAGACCATGCTGGCCCT
>CAYYGQ010000089.1:0-7540 GCA_964471485.1 uncultured Sandaracinobacter sp.
CATCGTCGGCGCGGAATTCCACCCGTCGCGCACGCAGCGCCGCCTGCTGCGCCGCAACGCCGATCTCGATGTCGCCGCCTGCGACCCGCGCGCCACCGAAGAACAATATCGGCTGCTGCGCCACTATCTCGAATCGCGCCACCCCGACGGCGGCATGGCCAGCATGGACGGCTATGATTTCGCGGAAATGATCGAGACATCGCCGATCGACACCGTTGTCGTCGAATATCGCGAGAAAAACGCCGACGGCAGCCCCGGAAAGCTGGTCGGCGCCTGCCTCACCGACAAGCAGTCGGACGGGCTGTCCATGGTCTACAGCTTCTACGAAACCGGGCCGGACGCCCGCTCCGGCCTCGGCACCTATATCATCCTCGACCACACGCTGCGGGCAGCGAAGGCCGGTTTGCGGAACATCTACCTCGGCTTTTGGGTGAAGGGGTCGAGGCACATGGACTATAAGCGCCACTTCCAGCCGCTGGAAATGCTGACCCCGGCCGGCTGGCAGCGGATGCCGGACGAAATCGCCAACGCCCCGGCCTGAGGCCCGCTTGCGGCCGTTCCTTGCCCTTGCCCTGCTGCTGGCGGCATCCGGCCTTCGCGCCGCGCCGGCGCTGAACGAAACCTTGCTGGAGACCGCCGTCCGCCACGAGGAAGCGATGCTTCGCGCCAGGCTGGGGATGGCGGTGCTGGACACCCAAAGCGCTGGGCGCTGGGCCTATCGCGGCGACGAACGCTTCCCGCTGGCCAGCACCCACAAGGCGTTTCTGTGCGGCGCCGTCCTCGCCATGGCCGACCGGGGCGAAGTGTCGATGCGGCAGACGCTCGCCATTGATCCGGCAAAGCTGCTTTCCTGGTCGCCCGTCACTGGGCAGGCCCCGCCTGGCGGCCGGCTCAGCCTTGGCGATCTCTGCGCCGCCGCCGTCAGCCACAGCGACAACAGCGCCGCCAACCTGCTGTCGGACGCCATTGGCGGCCCCTCGGCGCTGACCGCCTTCCTGCGCTCGATCGGCGACCGGCAAACCCGGCTCGACCGCCAGGAACCCGACCTGAACGAGGCCGCCCCCGGCGACCCGCGCGACACCACGACGCCGCTGGCGGCGGCGGCAAGCCTCGAAAAACTGCTGCTGGGCGATGCGCTTTCCGCCCCGGCGCGGGCGGCGCTGCACGGCTGGATGGAGGGCGACCGCGTCGCCGACGCCCTGCTGCGCGCTGGCCTGCCCGCCGGCTGGCGGATCGCCGACAAGTCTGGCGCCGGCGGCCATGGTGCGCGCTCGATCATCGCCCTCATCCGCCCGCCGGCGCGGCCGGCCGTGGTGGTCGCCATCTATATCGCCGAAACCGACGCGCCGATGCCGGTGGCGGACGCCGCCATCGCCCGCCTTGGCCGGGCGCTGGCCGAAGCATTGGTTCCCTCGCCGCGCCCGCCGCGCTAGGGTGGGCGGATGGACACAGGCACCACCACTGGCCCCGTCACTGGCCCCACCACTGGCAATTCCGCCAACATCGCCCTGTTCGGCGCCCTTGCCGCCGACTGGTGGGACCCGGATGGCGGCTCGAAACTGCTGCACCGCGTCAACCCGCCGCGCCTCGCCTATATCCGCGCCGCCGCCGTCCGCCATTTCCGCCTCGACCCCAAGGCGCGGCGGGCGCTCGCCGGCTTGCGCGCGCTCGACATCGGCTGCGGCGCCGGGCTGGTCGCCGAGCCGTTGGCACGCATGGGGGCCGAGGTGTCGGGCCTCGACGCCGGCGAGCAAGTGATCCGCGCCGGGCGTGCCCACGCCGAAGCGCAGGGGCTGGCGATTTCCTATACGGTCGGCGAAATCACCGAATTCGCCGCCGCCAATCCGGCGCGCTTCGATCTCGTCACCTGCCTTGAAGTGGTGGAGCATGTGAACGAGGTGGACGCCTTCCTTCGCGGCGTCGCCGCGCTGCTGAAACCCGGCGGGCTATTGTTATTTTCAACCCCCAACCGCACGGCGAAAAGCTGGCTTGCCCTCATCATGGGCGCCGAGAAACTGCTGAAGCTGATCCCCGACGGCGGCCACGACTGGAACCGTTTCCTGACGCCGGCCGAACTGACGGCAAGGCTTGCCGCGGCGGGCTTGCGGGTAGAGGCGATCGACGGGCTTTCCTGGTCGCCGGCGCGGGGGTTCCACATCTCCGCCGACACGGCGGTGAACTATATCGGCAGCGCCGTTCCGGCGTGAAATCCGTCGCCGCGCTCAGTCGCCGCAGTCAGTCACTACGGTCGGGAACGGCGAAGCGCCCGCTCACCCGCGCGCCGGGCTGCCCGGTCGAGGACTGGCCGTCCAAGGTCGAGCGGCCGGAACCGATGTCGATCACCAGCCGGTTGCCTTCGATCCGCGTGCTGCCCTGCACCAGCACCACACCGCCAACCAGCGTCAGCAGCCGCCTGTCGACATCGTAGATGCCAAAACGCGACGTGGCGTGTTCGGACGGCGTGGTGATTCGCACATTGCCGTCGGCGTCGATGCGCTGCACCACCGGGTCGCCGCTGGCGGGCCTGGTATAGGCCACCTTCATGCGCTCGGATTCCAGCGTCAGGCTGCCTTGCCGCACCCGCACATTGCCAGTGAAAATGGCCTGGTTTTCCTGATCGAGCACGTCGATCCGATCGGCGTCGACATCGATCGGCGCCTTGCTGTCGAGGCCCTTCAGCGCCGAACTGGTCAACCCCTGTGCCATCAATGGCGGTGCCATCAGCGGCAGCGCCGCCATGGCGAGGCAGGCGGCCAGCGCCACGCGGGTTCCCTTGCCCATAGCCTTAGGCCCCTTTCCGTCCGGGGTTGATGCGAAGCCTGACGCCGCCCTCCATCGTCACCTTGTCGCCGCGAAGGTCGGCGGTGAAGCTGTCGGCGCGGAAGTCGCCCATCGGCAGGCTGCCCGAAACCGGCTCGCTGGTCGACACCTGCCGCTTGTCGATGTTCACTTCGATGTCCTTGCCGTCGAGGCTGTAGCCCGAGGACGAGCGCGCCACCACCGGCCCGTCGACGACAAGGCGGTTCTGGTCGATGAAATATTCCCCCTTGGGAGCGGTGACGGTGGCCGGGCCTTCCTTCTGCCGCAGTTGCGCCGAAAGCCCGGTCAGCACCACCACCGGCACTTCGCTGGTGCGCTGCACACCGGACTGGGCGGTGATCTCGAACGGTTCGCCCGCCGTGGTCTCGCCGCTGTAGCGGGCCTCGGCGATTCGCATGCGCTCGCCGGCATGGCCGGCGCTTTCCTTCGACAGCATGAAGCTGAATTCGCGGTTGGCCAGCAGCGGCAGCAGCAGCAGCGCCAGCAGCAGCAGCCCCGCCGCCAGCGGCAGCGCCCGTTTCGCCGCCGACACGAAGGCGTCGCGGGAGCCTCCGGGCAGCATCGAGCGCCTTCTGGCCTGCCGCTCGCGCTCGGCGCGTTCAGACATGGAGCGCTTCAGACATCAACCGAATCACACATTACCAAATCAGACATTCCCGAATCAGACATGGGCGAAAATGTCGATTTCCGGCCAGCCGGCCAGATCCAGTTCCGCCCGCCATGGCAGAAAATCGAAGCAGGCCCAGGCCAGGTCGCGCCGCCCCTCGCGCGTCAGCCGCTCGTCGAGCACGGTCCGCAGGCGGTGCAGATAGCGCACGTCGGACGCCGCATATTCCTTCTGCGCCTCGGTCAGCATCGGCGCCCCCCAGTCGCTCGACTGCTGCTGCTTGGAAAGTTCGACGCCCAGCAGTTCGCGCGCCAGTTCCTTCAGGCCGTGGCGGTCGGTGTAGGTGCGGATCAAGCGGCTTGCCGTCTTGGTGCAATAGACGGGGCCGGCGGTCACGCCGAGGTAAAGGCGGATCATCGCCAGGTCGAAGCGGGCGAAATGGTAGAGTTTCAGCCGCTCCCGGTCGGCGAGGATGCGGCGCAGGATGGGGGCGCTGTAGTCGCCGGAAAAGCGCACCAGATGCTCGTCGCCGCCGCCGTCCGACAATTGCACCAGGCAGAGGCGGTCGCGGTGCGGGTTCAGACCCATGGTCTCGGTGTCGACGGCGATCGGACCGGGCTGGAACACATCGTCGGGCAGGTCGTTTTCGTGCAGGTAAACGGTCATGGCGGTCGCCTTAAGCTTTTCGGCGGTTGCCGGCAATGCACATGCGCCCGTTTCTACAGTCGTTTCGACTCGGCGGATGGCGGCAACCGCTGTAGAAACGGGGGCATGGAAATTCGCGACGCGCGGCCGGCCGACATGGAAGCGGTGACGGCGATCTACAACGACGCCATCCGCCACAGCCGGGCGGTCTGGACCGAAACCCCGGTCGACGTGGCAGACCGGCGGCGCTGGCTTGCCGGGCACCGGCGGGCCGGCGATGCGGTGCTGGTGGCGGTGGACGGCGACGGCACCATTGTCGGCTATGCCTCGTTCGGCGCCTGGCGCCCCTGGGAAGGCTATCGCCACACCGTCGAGCATTCGCTTTATGTCCGCTCCGACCGGCATCGGCAGGGCATCGGCCGGGCGCTGCTGCTGCAACTGGTCGAACGGGCACGGGCGGCCGGCAAACATGCCATGGTGGCCGGCATCGAAGCGGAAAATGCCGCCTCGATCCGGCTGCACCGGCGGCTCGGCTTCGAGCCGGTCGGCCGGCTGTCGCAGGTGGGCAGCAAATTCGGCGCCTGGCTCGATCTGTTGTTCCTGGAACGGCTTCTGGACGAGCGCCCGGCGCCGCCCGCCCCGCCCGGCGCTCGTTGACAAAGCCGGGCGGGGGCGCCTTGGTGAGGCCATGCCCGCCGCCCGCCCGAAAGACGCCGCCAGCCTGATCCTCGTCCGCCGTGACCGCGACGGCCCGCGGATCCTGATGGGACGGCGGGCGAAAGGCCATGATTTCGTCCCCGACAAATGGGTGTTTCCCGGCGGCAAGGTGGAGCGCGCCGACTATGCCGGGCCATTGCTGCGCGACCTCAGGCCGGAGGTGGCCGCCGGGCTTGCCGCCTCGGCGCGGCTGAAACGGCAGCACGGGCCGCGCTTTGCCCGGGCGCTGGCGCGCGCCGCCATCCGCGAAACCTTCGAGGAAACCGGAATCGTCCTTGGCCGCAGGATAGAAGACGGCGTGGAAGACGGCGTGGATACTGGCGGCGAAGGCGGCATCGTTGGCGACCTTGGCGCGCTATCCTATGTGGCCCGCGCCATCACGCCGCCCAGCCGCCCAAAGCGCTTCGACGCCCGCTTTCTGCTGGCCGATGTCACCGGCCTGCCCGGGCTGCGCCCGGAAAGCAGCGGCGAACTGGACGAAATCGGCTGGTTCCCGCTCGATGCGTGTTTCGCGCTCGACATCATCGCCGTCACCCGGGCGGTGCTGACGGTCGCCGGCAAGCATCTTGAAGGCCGCGCCAGCGACGAACTGCCCTTCTGGCGCTGGACGCCGGGGAACCCGCGCTTAGCGCTTTAGAAGGCGCGCTTTAAGAGGCGCGCTTTAAGAGGCGCGCTTCGTCACCGCGTAGCGGTCGGAGGCGATGTTGGCGCGAAGCCAGTCGTGCGCCTGCTCGATGCTGACGCCGCGCCGGGGGGCATAATCCTCCAGCTGGTCGTCGCCGATGCGCGCCACGCCGAAATAGGCGCTTTCCGGGTGGGCGAAATAATAGCCGGAAACCGCCGCCGTCGGCACCATGGCGAAATGCTCGGTCAACACTACGCCGATCTTCTCCGTCGGCTGCAACAGGCCGAAGAGGATTCGCTTCAGGCTGTGGTCCGGGCAGGCCGGATAGCCGGGCGCCGGGCGGATGCCCTGATAATCCTCGCGGATCAGGCCCTCGTAATCGGGCGCCTGTTTTTCCTCGTAACCCCAAAGCTCGGTCCGCACCTTGTAGTGCAGTTGTTCCGCCAGCGCTTCGGCGAAGCGGTCGGCGAGCGCCTTTAACAGGATGCTGGAATAATCGTCGTGATCGGCTTCGAATTGCTTCAATTTTTCCTCGATGCCGATGCCGCCGGTGACGGCGAAGCCGCCGATCCAGTCCTCGTCGGGCGAAACGAAATCAGCGAGACAACTGTTCACCCGCCCTTCCCGCTTCACCACCTGCTGGCGCAGCATCGGCAGGCGGGCGATCGGCGCCTGGCGGGCTTCGTCGTCGAACAGCAATATATCGTCGCCGTCGCGCCTTGCCGGCCAGATGGCGACGGCGCGCGCCGTCAGCCAGCGTTCGTGGACGATTTTTTCCAGCATGGCCTGCGCGTCGTTCCACACTGCCCTGGCCGCTTCGCCCACCACCTTGTCTTGCAGAATCTGCGGATAGGTGCCGTGCAGTTCCCAGGCGCGGAAGAAGGGCGTCCAGTCGATGAAGGGCACGATGTCGGCCAGTGGCCAGTCGTGCCACACCCATTCGCCGGTGTGTTTCGGGCGCACCGGCGGCTGCGCCTCGAAGTCGATTTCAAGGGCGTTGGCGCGGGCGTCGGCCAGCGACGACAGCGGCGACTTGCCGCCGTTTCGCCGCTGCTGGATCTGGCGGTATTCCTCGGCCACTTCGGCCTTGAAGCCTTCCGCCTGGGTGTCGGAAATCAGGCTGGAGCAGACGCCGACGGCGCGGCTGGCGTCGTTCACATGGATGGTCGGCCCGGAATAATTGGGGGCGATCTTCAGCGCGGTGTGCACCTTCGACGTGGTGGCGCCGCCGATCAGCAGCGGGATGTGCATGCCGGCGCGCTCCATTTCCGCCGCCACATTGGCCATTTCGTCGAGCGACGGCGTGATGAGGCCGGAAACGCCGATCATGTCGGCGCGTTCCTTTTCGGCGGTTTCGAGAATCTTCGCCCAGGGCACCATCACCCCAAGGTCGACGATGTCGAAATTATTGCACTGCAACACCACGCCGACGATGTTCTTGCCGATGTCGTGCACGTCGCCCTTCACCGTCGCCATGACGATCTTGGCCTTGGCCGTCGCGCCCTCGTCCTTTTCCGCTTCGATGAACGGCACCAGATGGGCGACCGCCTTCTTCATGACTCGGGCCGACTTCACCACCTGCGGCAGGAACATCTTGCCGCTGCCGAACAGGTCGCCGACGATGCTCATGCCGTCCATCAGCGGTCCTTCGATCACCTGGATCGGGCGCTCGGCCTGAAGGCGCGCTTCCTCGGCGTCGGCCACCACATAGCTGTCGATGCCGTTCACCAGCGCGTGCGCCAGGCGTTTTTTCACGTCGAAGCCGCGCCATTCGAGGGATTTGGTGTCGGCCGCCTGGGTGCGGTTGCTGAACTTGGGGGCAAGGTCGAGCAGCCGGTCGGTCGCGTCGGGGCGGCGGGCCAGGATCACATCCTCGGCCGCTTCGCGAAGTTCGGGGTCGAGCTGGTCGTAGACATCGAGCTGGCCGGCGTTGACGATGGCCATGTCCAGCCCGGCCGGAATGGCGTGGTAGAGGAACACCGAGTGCATGGCGCGGCGCACCGTCTCGTTGCCGCGAAAGGCAAAGCTGAGGTTGGACAAGCCGCCCGAGATGTGGACTCCAGGGCAGCGTTCCTTGATGCGCTTGCAGGCTTCGATGAAGTCGAGCGCGTAGCGGGCATGTTCCT
>CAYYGQ010000090.1:0-7516 GCA_964471485.1 uncultured Sandaracinobacter sp.
TCGTCGGCACCTGCACGAAGTCCATGCCGCGCTTCAGGATTGCGGCGGCAAAGCCGGCGAGGTCGCCGACAACGCCGCCGCCAAACGCCAGCACCACGTCCGAGCGCTTGGTCTCCAGAGCAAGCAGCGAATCGAGCAGCTGCTCCAGTTGGCGGAAGCTTTTGCTGCCCTCGCCGGCGGGAACGACGAGCGGCACCAGCTCGAAGCCGGGCAGCCCCCGGCGCAGCCGGTCGAGATGAAGGGCCGCCACCTGTTCGTCGACGACGACGGCGAGGCGACGGCTGGCGGTCAGCGGCCGCAGCCGTTCGCCGAGCCGGCCGACGAGACCCGCCCCGATGGTGATTTGATAGCTGCGGGCGCCAAGGGCAACCGGAACTTCGATCATGCGTCTTTCTCCGGCGAGTGGGCGCGCAGCGTGGCAAGGATGCGGTCGACGGTTTCCTCGTGCGGGCCATTCGTCGACAGGATGTGGATGGGCGCTTCGGCATAGAGCGGATTACGCACCGCCATCAGTTCGGACAGCACGGTTTCCGGGTCTTTTCCAACCAGGAGCGGCCGGTGGTTGCGCTTCGAGACGCGCGAGACCAGCGTTTCAAGGGCGGCGTCGAGCCAGACGACCGTCGCCTTGTCGAGGACGAGCGCGCGGGTGCCGTCGTCGACGAAGGCGCCGCCGCCTGTCGCGATCACCTTGCGCTTGCCCTGCATCAGCCGGCGGATGACCCGGCGCTCGCCGTCGCGGAAATGCGCTTCGCCGAAGCGGGCGAAGATTTCCGCGACCGACATTTTCGCCGCCACTTCGATTTCGGCGTCGGCGTCGACGAACGGCCAGCCGAGCCTGGCCGCAAGGCGGCGGCCGATGGTGGTTTTTCCCGAACCCATCAGGCCGACGAGGACGAGCGAACGGCCGCGCCAGTCGGCGGCTGGCCTATGGTCCGGGGGCGATGCGGGGGCTTCCACAGGCTTCATCGCCGCCGCTATAGGGGGGTCATGGGCCTCGATGCAATTCTTCCCGCCGCTTTCCGTCCGCCGATGGTCCGTTCGCTGCTGGCGGCGCTGTTGCTGACGACGGGCCTGTCCGCCTCGGCGCTGGCGCAGCAGGCGGGCGGCCCGTCGTCGGCAACAGCGCCGAGATCGCTGCTGCCGGACGATCTCGACGTGCCGCCGCCAAGGGTGGTGCAGCCAACGCCGCTGCCGGCCCTGGAAACGCCGCCGCTTGCCGCCCCGCCGCCGGCCGGCGCCCCGGCCGGCGCCGTTTCGGCCGAGGAAGCGGCGCCGGAGACGGCCGCCAGCCCGTTCGGCGAGGAGCCGGCGGCGGCCGCCGCCGCGCCGCCGGCCGATCCGCTGGCGGACCTTGAAGGCCCGGCCGCGGAGCCGGAACGGGCCGGAATTCTCACGCCGGCAAGCGGCGGCTATGCGGCCGATCTGTTCGCCGGCTCGGATGGGCGTTTTCTCGCCGCGCTTCTGGATCGAATCGAGGCGCCGCTTGCCAGCCGCTGGATGCAGATCCTGCTGCAACGGGCGCTGCTAACCAGGGCCGACGCGCCCGCAGGCCTGCCGGCGGCCGACTGGGTAGCCGCCCGCGCCCGCGCCTTGCAGGCGATGGGGGCGGCCGGCGACGCCCATCGGCTGCTGTCGTCCATCGCCACCGGCCGCTACAGCAACCGCCTTTACGGCGCCGCCCTTCGCGCGGCGCTGGCGTCCGCCGATCCGGTTGCGCTCTGCCCGCTGTCGTCGCTGGCGCGCGCCCGCAACATTTCCCCCACCTGGGAACTGGTCGATGCCATGTGCATGGCGATCCTTGGCGACGACATCAGCTCGACGGCGCTGTTCGATTCGATTCGTCGCCGCAACCAGATCGCCGCTTTCGACATCGGCCTTGCCGAGCGCGTCGCCTCCACCACCGGCAGCGCCCGGCGCGGCGCCAACCCCGAATGGGGCGAGGTCGGCCAGTTGACCGCCTGGCGGATCGGCCTGGCGACGGCGGCGAGCTTCGAGATTCCGGGTGAACTGTTGCAGGCGGCGACCCCGGCGCAACGGGGCTGGCTGGTGCGGCTGGCCAATCTGCCCGTGGCCGACCGTCGCGACGCCGCGGCGGTCGCCGCCGCCATCGGCGCCCTCAGCAGCACCGAGGTGAACCGCCTGCTGGCGGCCGCCGCCGAAGCGGGCGACCCGGCGCAGGTGAACCGCAGCCCGGCCGGCTTTATCCGCCGGGCGAGCGTGGCGCCGCAGATGTCCGAGCGCATCGCCGCCTTGCGGCAATTGTGGAGCGAGGGCGACGACGGGTCGCTCGAACGCTATGGCTGGCAGGTGGCCGGCGCCCAGGCGGCGTCCCGCCTTCCGGCCGACAGTGGCCTTGCCGGCGATGCGCCGGCGATCGCCGCCAGCCTGATGGCGGCCGGAATCACCGGGCCGGCCGCCGGCTGGTGGAACGCGACGGCCAGTGCCGCGGCGCAGCCGCGCGCCGACCTCTGGGCGCAACTGGTGGCGGTGTCGGGCGTCGTCCCCGCCGACGGTGGGCTGTTCGACCGCTGGGCCGGCCGGGTGCCGGCGCATCGCGCCAATCTGCTGGCGGCCGGGCTTCAGGGCCTTGGCCGTGGTGATGTCGGCGGCACCGTCGAAAGGCTCGACAATTTGTGGACGCGGGCGCTCGATCGTGCCGTCGCCGCCGGCCATGGCGGCGAAGTGCTGCTGCTGGCGGCAACGGCGTTTCGCGGGCATTGGGCGGAGGTGCCGCCCGATTATCTGCGCCGCATCGCCGCGGCCCTGGTCGCAACCGGCCACGAAGCGGAAGCCCGGCTGCTGGTGGCCGAGGCGGCGAATCGCGGCTGAACAAAAGGCGCCGGCCCTGTTCGGGGCCGGCGCCTGATGGTTGGTTCGATGCGGCCGCTCAGGCTTCGGTGGCTTCGCCTTCGCCCGCTGCGGAATCGGCGTCCGCCGCGTCATTCGCCGCGTCCGCCGCTTCCGCCGTTTCGGCTTCGGCCGCGGTTTCGGCTTCGGCTTCGTCCTCGTCGTGTTGCGCCGTCACGTCGATGCCCTGCGCCTGAAGCGCCGCTTCCTCGGGCGAACGGGCGACGTTCACCTGGGCGGTGACGCTGACTTCCGGGTGCAGCACCAGCTTCACGCCGTGCAGGCCGAGCAGCTTGATCGGCCGGTCGAGGACGACCGCCGAGCGCGCCACCTTGTGGCCGCCCTCGGCCAGCGCTTCGGTGATGTCGCGCGCCGAAACCGAGCCATAGAGCGAGCCGGCGCTCGACGCCTGGCGGATGAGGATGACGGAAACGTCGTTCATGGTCGCGGCGCTGGCGACGGCGGCCTCGCGGCGGCGTTCGTTTTCCGCCTCGATCTCGGCGCGCTGGGCTTCGAACTTCGCCTTGTTGGCGTCGGTCGCGCGCAGCGCCTTGCCGCGCGGCAGCAGGAAATTGCGGGCGAAACCGGGCTTCACCGAAACCACGTCGCCGATACGGCCGAGCTTCTCGACCCGTTCCAGCAGGATCACATCCATCGGGCTTCCCCTTATTTCACGAGATAGGGCAGCAGGCCCAGATGGCGTGCGCGCTTGATGGCCCGCGACAGCTCGCGCTGCTTCTTGGCGGAAACGGCGGTGATCCTGGACGGCACGATCTTGCCGCGCTCGGAGACGAAGCCCTGCAACAGGCGCACGTCCTTATAGTCGATCTTCGGCGCGTTCTGCCCGGAAAAGGGGCAGCTTTTGCGGCGGCGGAAAAATGGGCGTGCCATGTTACCAGTTCCCCCCTTCGTGGTGCGACGAACGCTCGCCGCCGCGATCACCGCCCCGATCACCTCGGTCGCCGCCCCGGTCGTTGCCCCGGTCGCTTCTTGGGCCGCGCTCGCCCCGGCCGCCGCGATCGCCCCGGTCGCCGCGATCGGACTTTCGCATCATCGCCGACGGGCCGCTTTCCAGCGCGTCGACGCGGATGGTCTGGTGGCGGATGATGTCTTCGCTGATGTTGGCCTGCCGCTCCAGTTCCTGGATGGCGGCGGCCGGCGCCTCGATGTTCAGCAGCACATAATGCGCCTTGCGGTTCTTCTCGATCCGGTAGGCGAGGTTCTTCAGGCCCCAATATTCGCTGCCCTGAACCTTGCCGTCATGGTCGGTGATGATCTTGCTGAAGGCCTCGGTGAGGCTTTCCACCTGCGCCGGCGCCAGATCCTGGCGCGCGAGGTAGACATGCTCGTAGAACGGCATGCGCTTCTCTCTTCTCTTGCCGATCGCTGGCCCTCGCGGCGAATTCCGCTACCCGGCCCTCCGGCTTTCTTCTGGAAGGGCGGCCATAGCGAAGACCGGCCCCGGCGGCAAGGGGGCGGCGGCAATGGGGGCGTCTAGAAGGGGGCGTCTAGCCGGCGAGCGTGGCGCGGGCGAGGTCGGCCAAGTGCGCCAGCATCGGCAGCGTCGGCGTGTCGCCGCCGCGCGCGCTTTCGATCATCCGGGCGAGCGCCGCCGCCCGTTCGCGATGCCCGTCGAGCCAGTGTTCGACGGCGGCGAGCGGCTTGCCCCGGCGCTCGGTGTGGCGGCGGATGAGATCGAGGCGCATGGTTTCGAAGCCGCGCACGGTGTCGGCCGCCAGCAGCCGTTCCCAGTTGTCGCCGGGGTCGAGCGCGCGCGCCGCGCCCTGCGCCCAGTCGATGCCGAGGCGGTCGCCGAGAAGGCTGTAGGCGTCGGCGGTCTCGGCCTCGGCGAGCGGCTGATCGGAGGCGAGGGCGACCACTCCGGCGACCCCCGACAGCGTGTTGAGCGTTGCCAGCCAGTCGATAACATCCGCCGGCGCGCCGCTTGCCGAAAGCCTCTGGCGCAGCCGTTCCACCTGCGCTTTCGGCTCTGGCCGCAGCAGATGGTCGAGCTGCCGCAGCATCCGCTTCAGGCCGGGCGCCAGGCGGGTGGTCAGCAACTGCGGCCGCTCGACGCCGCTTCGCCGCACCAGATCGCCGACCAGGACCTGAACGATATCGGCCGCCTCCCAGTGCAGCTTCAGCGCCTCGGCGGCCGGCGCCTGCGATTCGTCGATCGCCCGCCACAGACTGTCGAGGTCGAAGAGCGTGCGCGCCGCGACGAAGGCGGCGGCGACGGTTGCCGCCGGCGCCCCCAGTTCGGCCATCAGCCCGTGGGCAAGCGTCAGCCCGCCGCGGTTGACCAGCAGGTTCGCCAGCATGGTGGCGACGATTTCGCGGCGCAGCGGATGGCGTTCGATCTCGGCCCCGAAGGAGGCGCGCATCGTGGCCGGGAACTGGCGGAACAGGTCTTGCCTTGTCAGCGGATCGTCGGCGAGATCCGTCGTCGACAGCGCCTCGCGCAGGTCCATCTTGGCATGGGACAGCAGCACCGCCAGTTCCGGGCGGCTGAGGCCGAGGCCGAGGCGCGCCCGTTCCTGCAACTGGTGGGCGTCCGGCAGTCCCTCCACCCGGCGGTCGAGGCGGCCGTTCGCCTCCAGCAGCTCGATCAGGCGGGCGTGGGCCTGAAGGCGCGCCGGGGCGTCGTCGTGGGCGACCGAAAGCGCCAGCGTCTGCGCCTTGTTGTCGTCCAGCACCAGCGCCGCCACTTCGTCGGTCATGGCTTTCAGCAGCCGGTTCCTGGATTCGAAATCGAGACGCTTGTTGCGGATCGCCGTTTCGAAGGCGATCTTGATGTTCACTTCATGGTCCGAGGTGTCGACTCCGGCGGAATTGTCGATGAAGTCGGTGTTGATATGGCCGCCCTCCAGCGCATATTCGATGCGCCCGGCCTGGGTGCAGCCGAGATTCGCCCCCTCGCCGACGACACGGGCGCGAAGGTCGCGGCCGTCGACGCGCTGGGCGTTGTTGGCGTTGTCGCCGACGCTGGCGTTCGCCTCCGTCGATGCCTTCACATAGGTGCCGATGCCGCCGAACCACAGCAGGTCGACCTTGGCCTTCAGAATGGCGGCCATCAGCGCCGGGGGCGGCAGCGAGTCGGCCTCGACATCGAGAAGGGCGCGGACTTCGGGCGACAGCGGGATGGCTTTCTGCGTGCGCGGGAACACGCCGCCGCCCTTCGACAGCCGCTCCGGGTTATAGTCCGCCCACGAGGAACGGGGGAGAGCCGCTAGCCGCTGCCGTTCGGCAAAGCCGGTTTCCGGGTCGGGCGCCGGATCGAGGAAGATGTGGCGGTGGTCGAAGGCGGCCACCAGCCTGAGCGCCCTCGACTGCAGCAGGCCGTTGCCGAAGACATCGCCCGACATGTCGCCGACGCCGGCGACCGTCACCGGCTCGGTTGCGACATCGATGCCCAGTTCGGCGAAGTGGCGGGTGACGGAAATCCAGGCGCCGCGCGCGGTGATGCCCATCGCCTTGTGGTCGTAGCCATGGCCGCCGCCGCTGGCGAAGGCGTCGCCAAGCCAGAAGCCGGCGTTCATGGCGATTTCGTTCGCGGTGTCGGAGAAGCTTGCCGTGCCCTTGTCGGCCGCCACCACCAGATAGGGATCGTCGCCGTCTAAGCGGACGATCCCCTCCGGCGGCACCACGGCGCCGCCCGCATCGCGGTTGTCGGTGATCGACAGCAGGGCGCGGATATAGATGGCATAGCTTGCCCGGCCTTCGGCGGCCCAGGCGTCGCGGTCGATGGCGGGATCGGGCAATTGCTTTGCATAGAAGCCGCCCTTGGCGCCGGTCGGCACGATCACCGAATTCTTGATGATCTGCGTTTTCACCAGGCCAAGCACTTCGGTGCGGAAATCGTCGCGCCGGTCGGACCAGCGGATGCCGCCGCGCGCCAGCAGGCCGCCGCGCAGGTGGATACCTTCGAGGCGCGGCGAATAGACCCAGATTTCCCGCCACGGCCGCGGGTCGGGCAGGGTTGGAACCTTTGCGGAATCGAATTTGAAGGCCAGCGCTTCCGGCGCCGGTTCGACGAAGGCGTTGGTGCGAAGCAGGGCGGCGACGAGGTCGATGAACAGGCGGAGGATACGGTCCTCGTCGATCGAGGCGGCGCGGCCAAGCGCCTCCAGCAGCCGGCTTTTTTCCGCGTCGGCGTCGCTGCCGCCGGCCGGGTCGTGGCGGCTGCGGAACCAGGCCAGCAGCGCCAGCGTCGTCGCCCGGTTGCGGCGCAGCGTTTCGACCACGGTTTGAATGGAATAGGAAACGCCGGCCTGCCGCAGATAACGGAACCAGGCGCGCAGCCAGTTGGCCTCGGCGGCGGCCAGGCCAAGCGCCGGCACCAGCGCGTTGAACGGGTCGTCTTCGTGGGCGCCGGCCAGCACCCCTTCGAGCGCCGGGCCGACGAGGGCGCGGAACGGTTCGAGCCGGGCGGGCGCATGGTCGGCCGCCAGCTTGAAATCGTGAATCCAGCCGAGCTTGCCCTTGCCGATTTCATAGGCATTCTCGCTGATGACCCGGAAGCCGAAATTTTCCAGCAGCGGCACCGAATCGGAAAGCGGAATGATGTCGCCGAGGCGGAAGATCTTCAGCCGGACGATCTCCGCGCCGTCCTTCGGCAGCCGGTAGAGGTGGGCGTGATGATCGGGGTGGCCGGCGCGGTCGGGACGGT
>CAYYGQ010000091.1:0-7493 GCA_964471485.1 uncultured Sandaracinobacter sp.
CTGGCCCTGCCGGCCGGAGCCGCGCCGGCGGCCGCCCTCTTCGGAGCGCATGGCGCGGCGGTGGCTGCCGACTTCGCCTGGGTGGGCATAGCCCGCCGGACGTTCCTCGCGGCCGTGCGACGGCACCGGCTTCGGCAATTTCGCCGCCTGCTTCAGGAAATCGGCCGGCAGCGGCTGCGGTTCCACCTTCTGGCGGATCAGCTTCTCGATGTCTTTCAGATAGGGCCTTTCATCCGGCGCGCAGAAGCTGAGGGCGATGCCCTCGCGGCCGGCGCGGGCGGTGCGGCCGATGCGGTGCACATATTGCTCGGGCACGTTCGGCAGCTCGAAATTGAGGACATGGCTGACGGCATCGATGTCGATGCCGCGGGCGGCGATGTCGGTGGCCACCAGCACGCCGATGCGGCCGTTGCGGAAATCCGCCAGCGCCCGTTCGCGCTGCGGCTGGCTCTTGTTGCCGTGGATCGCCGCCGAGGGGATGCCGGCGCCCAGCAGGTGGCGCACCACGCGGTCGGCGCCGTGCTTGGTGCGGGTGAACACCAGGCATTTGGCGAATTCCGGCTGGCGAAGCGTCAGCGTCAGCAGCGCCTGCTTTTCCGCCTGGTTCAAAAAAGTCACATATTGGTGGACTTTTTCCGCCGTGGTGGCGACCGGCGCCACGTCCACCCGCGCTGGATCGTGGCAGAAGCGCTTCGAAAGCTCGGCGATGGAGGCCGGCATGGTGGCGGAGAAGAACAGGCTCTGCCGCCGGCGCGGCAGGATGCGCTCGATACGGCGGAGAGCATGGATGAAGCCGAGGTCGAGCATCTGGTCGGCCTCGTCGAGCACGAACATCTCCACCCGGTCGAGCAGCAGCGAGCCGCGATCGACCAGATCGAGGAGGCGCCCCGGCGTCGCCACCAGCACGTCGACGCCGCGCAGCAACTGCTTTTCCTGGCGATGGATGGGGACGCCGCCGAACACGGTCAGCACCGTCAGCTTCACCATCTGCGCGAACAGGCGGAACTGGTCGCCGATCTGGCTGGCCAGTTCCCGCGTCGGCGCCAGCACCAGCACGCGGGGCGCCAGTTTGTGGCGCGGCGCCGGATTTTCGATCAGATGGTGCAGGATGGGGAGGGCGAAGGCCGCCGTCTTGCCGGTGCCGGTCTGGGCGATGCCGATCAGGTCGCGGCCGGCAAGGGCGATGGGGATGGCCTGTTGCTGGATCGGCGTCGGGCTTTGATAGCCTTCGGCGTCGATCGCCTGCAACAGCGGCTGGGCGAGGCCCAAGGGGGAAAAATCTTGCAAGGAAATGGTCTTTCGTCTGGCGCGGCCGCGGTTTGGCGGCGGCGCGGCGGATATCCCGCGTGGCAGGAACATCCGAAAAATGGGGGCAGCACGAATGTGTGGGGGCCGGCCCGGTTTGCCCGGTGCGATCACGCGCCCGCCTCAACGAGCTTTCCCCGGCGCGGCCGGAGCAAGTCATTGCTGCGCCGCCGCAAATGGGGCAGCGCGGCGCGTTCGTCAAGATACCCCGTGAAGATGGGCCGTGAAGATGGGCCGTCGAGATACCCCGTTCGTTGGGCGTTCAGGCGTCCTGCCCGCCCGGCGTCGGCGCGCCCGGCATCGGCGGCACCGGCTGCGGCGGGATGTCGGCGCTTTCCTCCTGCACTTCGACCTGGCCGTGGGCGACATGGCTTTTGCGGAAGCCGTAGAGGAAATAGACGACGAGACCGATGCCGCCCCAGATCGGCAGCACCAGCATCGCCCGGAGCGGCAGCGAAATATAGAGATAGATGCAGCCGGCGGCCGCCAGCGGCGCCACCAGCCAGACCAGCGGGGTGCGGAAGGGGCGCTTCCGCCCCGGCTGGCTGCGGCGCAGCACCAGCACCGAGATCGACACCATCAGGAAGGCGAAGAGGGTGCCGGCGTTGGAGATGGCCGCCAGTTCGCCGACCGGCAGGAAGGCCGAAGCGAACATCACGGCGACGCCGGTGATCATGGTGATGATGTGCGGCGTCTTCCATTTCGGGTGGATGGACGACAGCTTTTCCGGCAGCAGGCCGTCGCGCGACATGACGAAGAAGATGCGCGTCTGCCCGAACAGCATGACCAGGATCACCGAGGGGAGGGCGAGAAAGGCGGCAAGGCCGATCAGGTTGCCGAAATTCAGGTGGCCCATCTGCCGCATGACGTGCGCCAGCGCTTCCTTCGAGCAGGCCAGCGGCTCCTGCCCCAGCACCGCCAGTTGCTGACAGCGGGTGTAGAGTTCCGGCGAGCCGGGGCTGATCCAGTTGCCGAGCGCGTCCGTCACCGGCTGGGCGCCAATCGGCGAGCCGATGGCGCCGGCCGCCACCAGCAGATAGAAGATGGTGCAGATGCCGAGCGAGCCAATGAGGCCGATGGGCACGTTCCGTTGCGGGTTGATGGTTTCCTCGGCGGCGGTCGAAACGGCGTCGAAGCCCACATAGGCGAAGAAGATCGAGGCGGCGGCGGTCGATACGCCGGCGGCCCCCATCGGCGAGAAGGGCGTGAAATTCTCCATCCGCATCACCGGCACCGAAAGCAGGATGAAGGCGGCGAGGGCCGTTACCTTGATGACGACGAGGATGGCGTTCACCCGCGCGCTTTCGCGGGTGCCGAGGATCAGCAGGCTGGTGACGGCAAGGGCGATGAACATGGCCGGCAGGTTCAGAAAGCCGTTCGCATAAGGCCCGTTCACCAGCGCATAGGGAAGCTCGATTCCAAACCAGCCGCGCAACTGGCCGACGAAATAGCCCGACCAGCCGACCGAGACGGCGCCGGCCGCCACCGCATATTCAAGGATAAGCGCCCAGCCCACCATCCACGCCAGCAGTTCGCCCATCACCGCATAGGTGTAGGTGTAGGCCGAGCCGGACACCGGCACCATCGAGGCGATTTCCGAATAGCAGAGCGCGGCGAGGCCGCAGACGATCGCCGCCAGCGTGAAGCTGATCATCATCGCCGGCCCGGCGAACTGCGTCGCTTCCGAGGTGAGGACGAAGATGCCGGTGCCGATGACGGCGCCGACGCCGAGCAGCGTCAACTGCCAGGCGCCGAGCGAGCGGGTCAGCGCCTTGTGCTCGGCGGTTTCCAGGATGGCGTCGAGCGTCTTGATGCGCCAGGACATTCAGTTCCCCCTTGTTTTTCCGGCTTTCGGTTTCTGAATCCCGCCACCCGCCTTGCAGCACGGGCCGCACTCTCCAGTCTTGAACTTGTCGCAGCCCCTTCCGGCGGTCAAGTGCGCTCAGGCCTGCCGCGCCAGCATCGGTCCCAAGGGCCGGCCGCCGAAGATGTGCACATGCAAATGCGGCACTTCCTGGTGGCCGTGCCCGCCGGCGTTGGAAAGGATGCGGTAGCCCGCCTCTTCAAGGCCGAGCCTTCGCGCCACTTCGCCGACCGCGCGCCAGAAGCCGGCCTGAAGATCCGCCGGGGCCTCGGCCGAGAAATCGGCGAGGCTTATATAGCGGCCCTTCGGAATCACCAGCACATGAACGGGCGCCTGCGGGTTGATGTCGTCGAAGGCGAGGGCGTATTCGTTCTCGAACACCAGCTTCGCCGGAATCTCGCCGCGAAGGATGCGCGCGAAGATATTATTGTCGTCATAGGCGTCGCTGTTCTGGACGGCCATCAGCCCCTCCCTCTCACGGCCTTCTGGCCTTTTCCTCGATCCCCGACAACCCCTCGCGCCGCTCCAGCTCGGCGCGGACATCGTTCAAGCCAAGGCTGCGCGCCTGCAACAGCATCAGCAGGTGGAACAACAGGTCGGCCGCCTCGCCGATCAAGGCCTCGTCGCTTTCGGCCAGGGCGGCCACCACCGTTTCGGTCGCTTCCTCGCCCAGCTTCTGCGCCAGTTTCGGCAACCCCTTCGCCGCCAGCTTCGCCACATAGCTGTGGCCGGTGTCGCCGCCGGCAAGGCGGTCGGCGATGGTGGCTTCGAGACGGTCGAGGATGTCGGTCATCAAAGCCTCACTGGCACATTGGCGGCGCGAAGCGCCAGCTTGGCGTCGCGGATGCTGGCTTCGCCGAAGTGAAACAGGCTGGCGGCAAGGACCGCCGAGGCGCCGCCCTCGACGACGCCCGCCACCAGATCGCCAACACCGCCGACGCCGCCCGACGCCACCACCGGAACGGAGACGGCGGAGGAGACGGCGCGCAGCAGCGGCAGATCATAGCCCGAGCGGGTGCCGTCGCGGTCCATCGACGTAAGGAGGATTTCGCCGGCGCCAAGCATTGCCACCTGTTTTGCGAAGGCAACGGCGTCGATCCCGGTCGCCTGCCGGCCGCCGTGGGTGAAAATGGCCCATTGGCCCGCCGCCACCATCTTGGCGTCGATGGCGACGGTGATGCACTGGCCGCCGAAGCGGCTGGCGAGGTCGCCGACCAGTTCCGGGCGCCTGACCGCCGCCGAGTTGACCGAAACCTTGTCGGCGCCGGCGCGCAGCAGCGCCTGCACGTCGTCGGCCGTCCGCACGCCGCCGCCGACGGTCAGCGGCATGAAGCAGCGGCTGGCGGTGGCGGCGACGATATCAAGGAGGGTGGAGCGGTTTTCGCTGGTGGCGGTGATGTCGAGAAAGACCAGTTCGTCGGCCCCTTCGGCATCGTAGCGGCTGGCGGCCTCCACCGGGTCGCCGGCGTCGCGGAGCGCGACGAAGTTGACGCCCTTCACCACGCGGCCGCCGGCCACGTCGAGGCAGGGGATGACACGGACGGCAAGGGTCATCGGCAGGCCTCCAGCGCCGCCGCGAGGCCGATGCGGCCATCATAGAGCGAGCGGCCGGCGATCACGCCTTCGATTCCGGGGTGGGCGCGCAGGGCGGCGATTTCCGCGATGTCGGCAAGGCCGCCCGAGGCGATCACCGGCAGTTGCACCGTTTGCGCCAGCACCGCCGTCGCTTCGATGTTCACCCCCTTCAGCAGGCCGTCGCGGCCGACATCGGTGAACAGCAGGGCGGCGACGCCGGCGTCCTCGAAGCGCCTGCCCATGTCGGCGACCGGCACATCCGAGACATCGGCCCAGCCGCGCGTCGCCACCAGCCCGTCGCGGGCGTCGACCGCCACCACCACCTTCCCCGGATAGTCGCTGGCGGCGGTGCGGACGAGGGCGGGGTTGGCCAGGGCGGCGGTGCCGATCACCACCCGCTCGACCCCGAGGCGGAACCAGCGCTCGATCGAGGCGAGGGTGCGGATGCCGCCCCCCACCTGCACCTTTGCCGGGGTGGAATCGAGAATGGCCTCGACGGCGGCGGCGTTCTTGGCCTCGCCGGCGAAGGCACCGTCGAGGTCGACGACATGCAGCCAGCCGGCGCCGGCTTCAGCGAAATGCCTGGCCTGCGCCGCCGGATCCTTGGCGTAGACGGTGGCGCGCGCCATGTCGCCTTCGGCGAGGCGGACGACTTCGCCGCCCTTCAGGTCGATCGCGGGGTAGAGCGTAAGGGGCATCAGGGGCGCCAATCGAGAAAACGGCGGAGGAACGACAGGCCATAGGCCTGGCTTTTCTCCGGGTGGAACTGCACGCCGAGCATGTTGTGGCGGCAGACGGCGGACGGGAAATCCTCGCCGTACGTTGTGGTGGCGGCCACATCGGCCGGGTCGCTTGCCCGCAGCGCATAGCTGTGGACGAAATAGGCGTAGCCGCGCTCGATGAGGCCGGGGCTGGCGGGCCGCACTTCGTTCCAGCCGATCTGCGGCACCTTCAGTCCTTCGGGCGCAGGGCGCCCGGCGTTCGGGCCTGGCGGCGCCAGGCGCTCGACGCGGCCATGGATCCAGCCAAGGCCCTTGTGGGTGCCGAATTCGTGGCCGACCTCGGCCATCAGTTGCATGCCGACGCAGATGCCGAGGAAGGGGCGGCCGCGCTGTTCGACGGCTTCGCGGAGCGCCTCCTCCATCCCCGCGATGGCGCGCAGGGCGGCGGCGCAGGCACCGAAGGCGCCGACGCCCGGCAGGACGATGCGCTCGGCCGCAAGCACGTCGGCCGGGTCGCTCGTCACCCGGACCTCGCCGCCCACCGCCTCCAGCGCGTGCGCCGCCGAGCGCAGGTTGCCGGCGCCATAATCAATGAGCGCGATGGCCATTCAGACGATCGTTCCCTTGGTGGAGGGGATGCGGCCTTCCAGCCTGTGGTCGATGGCGACCGCCTGGCGAAGGGCGCGCGCCAGCGCCTTGAACAGGCTTTCCGCCATATGGTGGTTGTTGTCGCCATCGAGGATTTCGGCGTGGAGGGTGATGCCGGCATGTTCGGCGAAGCTGTGAAAGACGTGGCGGATCAGCTCGGTGTCGAGCGTGCCCAGCCGGCTTTGCGTGAAGCGCGCCTTCCAGACCAGATAGGGGCGGCCGGAAATGTCGAGCGCGACGCGGGCCAGCGTCTCGTCCATCGGCGCCAGCGCCGAACCATAGCGGGTGATGCCGGCGCGGTCGCCGAGCGCTTCGCGGAAGGCCTGGCCAAGCGCGATCGCCGTGTCCTCGACGGTGTGGTGGGCGTCGATATGAAGGTCGCCCCTGGTTTCGATTTCCAGATCGAACAGGCCATGGCGCGCCAACTGGTCGAGCATATGGTCGAAGAAGCCGACTCCGGTTTCGATCCGGCTTTCGCCGCGGCCATCGAGATTGACGCGGACGAAGACATCGGTTTCCGAAGTCTGGCGTTTGACGGTTGCGCTACGCATGAGGCGATGCCTTTCCTTGGCCGGGCTATAGCAGCAGCGCCGGCCCACGCAACCGGGCCACGCAACCGGGCCACGCGACCGGGGCCGCGCAATCGGGGATCGTCCCTCTCGGTCCGCCCCCTCAGTCCGCTTCGCCGGCCGCTTCCGGCGCCTGCACCAGCCTGAGCGTGGTGTCGGCGTTGCGAAGCTCGGGGATGGCGTCGCCGCCTTTCCCCACACCGAGGTCGGCGAATTTCCGCGCCGTCACCAGCACCCGCGATTCGTAGGAACCGACGAATTTGTTCCAGGCGCCGGCCGCCTCGGCGAGATTCCGGCCGACGCTGTTGGCGTGGCTGGTCATCACCGCCAGGCGGCTGTGCAGTTCGGCGCCCAGGCGGCCGATCTCGCGCGCTTCCTCGGCCACTTTCTCCTGCCGCCAGACCGTGGCGACGACGCGGGCGATGGCCAGCAGGTTGACGGGGCCGACCAGCAGCACGCGCTGGTCCATGGCCCAGAGGTGCAGGTCGCGGTCCTCTTCCAGCGCCGCCGAGAGGAAATTCTCGCCGGGAAGGAACAGCACGACGAAATCGGCGGCGTCGCCGAACTGCTGCCAATAGGCCTTGGCGGCGAGGCCCTTCACATGCTCGCGCACGCGCTTGGCGTGGCGGGCGCGGGCTTCGGCGCGAAGCACGTCGGTTTTGGCTTCGGCCGCCGCCAGATAATCGTCGAGCGAGCATTTCGAATCGACGATCAGTTGCCGGCCGCCCGGCAGGTGGAGGATGGCGTCGGGGCGCTTCTGCCGGCCGTCCTCGTCGGCCTCGCTTGCCTGAAGATCGAAGGCGATTCCTT
>CAYYGQ010000092.1:0-7472 GCA_964471485.1 uncultured Sandaracinobacter sp.
CCCGTGCTGGTGCGCGACTTTTCCGAAAGCGACGGGTTCGAAGCCGCCATCATCGAGAATGTGCAGCGCATTGATCTGGATCCGATCGAAGAAGCATCGGGTTATCAACGACTTGTTCGTGAATTTGGCCATACGCAGGAAATGGTGTCGTCGCTGGTGGGGAAAGCGCGAAGCCATGTCGCCAACCTGCTTCGGCTGTTGGATCTGCCCGAGGAAGCGCAGCAACTGCTGCGCGAGGGGCGGATTTCGGTCGGCCACGCCAAGGCGGTGCTACAGGCGAGCGACCCGATGGCGCTGGCGGATGCCATCGTGCTGCGGCAGATGACGGTGCGGCAGGCCGAGGAAGCGGCCCGCAAAAGCCATTTGCCGGGCCGTGACGATCGCCGCGGCGATTCCCGTCCGGCGTCGCGCGACGCCGATGTCGAGATGCTGGAAGCGCAATTGCAGGAAACGCTTGGCCTGAAGGTGGCGATCGAGGCCAAGGGCGGCCGCGGCCGCGTCTCGATCCGCTTTTCCGATCTCGACCAGCTCGATCTGATCGTCGCCCGCCTGCAGGGCTGAGACCCGGAGCATGGCCTGACCGAAGGATCGCATTCAAGCGGGAAAGCCCGACAAAGCCCGGCGGAAACCGAAAAGACAAAGCGAAGGGCGGCGCGGCCGGGTCGGGAACGCTCTAGTCGCGGAACAGCGGCGGCCGCCGTTCGAGGTTGGCGCGGACGGCCTCGATCTGGTTCGGCGAGCCGAGGAGCGCCTTCTGCTCGGTCGATTCCGCAAGCAGCATGGCCGGGTCGGCCGTGGCCGGCGGGTCGAGCAGCCGTTTGGCGGCCCGGACGGCTTGCGGATTTTTCGAGGCGATTTCCGCCGCATAGTCGAGCGCTTCGGCCAGCGGATCGGCGCAGAGACGGCTGGCGAGGCCGATCCGAACCGCTTCCTCGCCGGAGACGATGCGCCCCGAATAAATGAGATCGCGGCACAGATCGTCGCGCAGCAGCGTCCGCAGCAGCGGAATGCCCGCCATGTCGGGGACGATGCCCCACTGGATTTCCATGGCCGAAAGCCTGGCATCGGCGGCGACGAAGCGCAGGTCGGCGCCAAGCGCCAGTTGCAGGCCGCCGCCGAAGGCCACGCCATGGATGGCGGCGATCACCGGAACCGCCAGCCGCCGCCAGACCAGCACCGCCCGCTGGACGAGATTGGCGCCGGCGGCGTCGCGCGGGGTGTCGATCAGGCCGCCGGCCGGATCGCCGCCACGGCTGTCGCCCGATCTGTCTTCTGGCCCGCTTTCATGGAGCTGAGCCTTGAAACGGGCGGTGTCGAGGCCGGAGCAGAAAGCACGGCCCTCGCCGGAAAGGACGACGGCGCGAAGCCCCTTTCGATTCTGCAATTCGGCGCCGGTTTCGACGAGGGCATGGACCATGGCCTCGTCGAGCGCGTTCATCCGCGCGGCGCGGGCAAGCCGCACGTCGGCGACGCCGTTTCGCATGGCGACGCGAATCCGCGGCGGCCGCGCCCGGGCTGGTGCCCAGGCTGGTAGAGGTGCGCCGCTCAATCGCCGCGCAGGTCGCGGGCGACCGCCTCGTTGGCGCGCAGCACGCGGAGGAAGTTTTCGCCGGCCAGCTTCTTCAGATCCGGATCCGACCAGCCGCGCCGCGCCAGCTCCATGAAGAGAGCCGGATAGGCGGAGACATTTTCCAGGCCCTTCGGCAGGTCGAACACGCCATCGAAGTCGCCGCCGAGGCCGACATGATCGTGCCCGGCCACCATGGCGAGATGGTCGATATGGTCGGCCACCATGGCCAGCGTCGCCAGCGGTCGCGGATTGGCCTTCATCCATGCCTTCATCTTCGCCTCGGTCTGGGCGCCGTCGGCGGCCATGCGCCTTGCATTCCAGTCGGCGCGCGCCTGGTGGACGAAAGCCGGAGCGAAGGTGGCCATGACCATGCCGCCATTGGCGGCCACGCGACGCAGCACGTCGTCGGGCACGTTGCGCGGATGGTCGGTGACGGCTCTGGCGCCGGAGTGGGAGAAAAGCACCGGCGCCCTGGTCACGTCGAGCACCTGATGCATCACCTCCGGCGAGACATGGGAAAGATCGACCAGCATGCCAAGGCGGTTCATTTCGGCGATCATGGCGGCGCCGGCGGCCGCCATGCCATGGTGCACCGGCGCGGCCGTGGCGCTGTCGAACAGCTTCGTCGGCCGGCCATGCGCGAGCGTCATCGAGCGGACGCCCGCCGCCCAGGCGCGGCGGAGCGTGCCGGGATCGTCGTCGATCTGGTGGGCGCCCTCCATGGCGATGAAGCTGGCGATACGGCCCGACCTCCACGCCGCTTCCGCCTCGTCGGCGGTCTCGACGATGGTGAAGCTGTCCGGGTAGCGGTCGGCAAAGCTTTTGACGATGCCGATCTGCTCGAAGCTGGTCTGCACCGCCTCGTCGGGCGCGAGGCTTGCCGGCACGAACACCGACCAGAGCTGGATGCCGACCATTCCGGCCTTCAGCAGCGGGATGGAGCTGTGCCCGCGCATCGCCCGCCCGTTTGGCAGTTGCAGGGCGACCGGGTGTTCGAGATCGGCCGTCAGCGCTCCTTCCGGGCCATAGGCCGAACGCAGGGCATAGGCCCAGTCGTTGTGGCCGTCCACCAGCGGCGTTTCGCTAAGGAGGCGGCGGATATGCGCTTCGGCTGTCTCTGTGGCGGCCGTTTCCCCGGCCGTTTGCGCGATGGCCGTTTCCTGGGCGGTCGCCGCCGGGGCCGGCAGGGCGGCGGCCACGACGAGGAGAGCAGCGGACAGCATCGCGCGCATCCGCCATGGGTAGAGGTTTGGGCGTTGCCGGACAAGCGGCATATTTCTCGCCGCATATTTCTCGCCGCATATTTCTCACCTGGGGAACGGCTTGCGACCTTGAATGCAGCGGCCTGTCGCCTATGTCCCAAGAGAGGGCGGTGGAATGGGGACGGCGGGCGCGCCGGTGAAGAGCGCCGAGGAGAAAGTCCTATGTATGAGCGCATCGATTCGCCGCCGTCCGTGGTGGCGGTGAAGCTCGGGGAAAGCTTGGCGGCGGCGGAAATCGCCAGGCTTTACGCCGATGTCGGCGCGGCGCTGGGCGCGCTCGAACCGCAGCAGCGGCTGCACTATTTCGTCGATGCCAGCGACTGGTCGCATCTGGATTTCGACGCGGTGTTCGAGGGGGTGAAGCAGCGGCTGCTGCACCTCGGCTGGATGAACCGCTTCGGGCGGGTGGGGATTGTCACCGACAGCCCGTTCGTCCAGGGGGCGGCCGGGCTGTTCGGAGCGCTGGCCCCCAGAATGGAACTGCGCTGTTTTGCTCCCGCCGAGGCCGATGCGGCGCTTTCCTGGGTGAAGGGCGACTGAAGGGCGACCGAAGGGCGCGCCCCGCTCCCTTCGCTTCCGGGGCTTGCCGAGGGCCGGAAAGCAATTGATAAGGAAGAAGATGCGGGAGATCCTGTTCGATACCGAAACCACCGGACTCGACCCAAGGGACGGGCATCGGCTGGTGGAGTTCGCGGGCGTTGAACTTCTGGAGCGGGTGCCGACCGGCAAGAGCCTCCATTTCTACCTCAATCCGGGGCGGCCGATGCCGGCCGAGGCCGAAGCGATCCACGGCCTTTCCGATGAATTTCTCGCCGACAAGCCGATGTTCGCCGACAAGGCCGACGAGTTGCTGGAGTTTCTCGCCGGCGCCACCCTCGTCGCCCACAATGCGCCGTTCGACCTCAGATTCCTCAATTTCGAGCTGGAACGTGTCGGGCGGCCGCCGCTCGACGGCGGCCTGGTGGTGGACACGCTGGATCTGGCGCGAAAACGCCTGCCGGGCGCCAAGCATACGCTCGATGCGCTTTGCCAGCGGTTCGGCATCGACCGTTCGGCGCGGGTGCTGCACGGGGCGATGATCGACGCCAGCCTGCTGGCCGAAGTCTATGTCGAGCTGACCGGAGGACGGCAGATCGGCTTCGACCTCATGGTTTCGGGCGAGGCGAGCGAGGAATCGGCGGCGGAAACGGCGAAAGAAGCGGCGCGCCCGGTGTGGCCGCGGCGCCACTTCCCCCTGAGCGCCGCCGACGCCGACGCCCACGCCGCTTTCGTTCACACCATGCGGGATCCGCTCTGGCGCCGGCAGGGCGCCTGAACCAACCAGAAAGAGACAGGAGAAACGAAGATGGATATCCGGGTAGCGGGGCACGGAGTGGAAACGGGCCAGGCGTTCCGCGTGCATGTGGAAGAGCGTCTGGAGGCGATTGCCGCCACCTATTTCCGCCGGGTGATCGGCGCGACGGTCACGCTTCGTTCCGCGCCCTACGACAGTTTCCAGTGCGACATCGTCATGCATGTGATGCAGGGGCTGATCCTGAAGGGGTCGAACCGCGCCCAGGTGGCGCAGATCGCTTTCGACGGCGCCGCCGACCGCATCGAGAAGCAGTTGCGGCGCTATATGCGCCGGCTGAAGGACAAGTCGGGGATGGTGCCGCTGGCGGAAATGCCGCTGGCCGAGATCGAGGCGATCGAGTCCAACGCCGAATATCATATCTTCGAAGGCAATACCGACGCCGAGGTGGCGCCCGAAGCGCCGCTGACCATTGCCGAAACCCGGGTCGACATTCCCGAGGCAAGCGTGTCGGACGCGGTGATGATGCTCGATCTCAGGAACACCACGGCGCTGTTGTTCAAGAACATGCGTACCGGTAGCCTCAACATGGTCTACCGGCGCGAGGACGGCAATATCGGCTGGGTCGAGCCGCGCGCCTGAACGGGCGCTTCACTGGCGGCCTTTCCCGCCGTTCAAGGGGGTGAAACTGGAATGCGCCATGTTCCGGGAGAGGGGCATGGCCTTCATGGACAATGATGATGTGGGCATTGCGCGACATGCTGGCACCGGAACGGGTTTCGTTCGAATCCGGGATCGGCAGCCAGAAACAGGCGTTCGAGCGGCTTGGCGAACTGTTGGCGCCGGCGACCGGCCTGCCGGCTTCGCGGCTGGCGGCGGCCTTCGCCGCGCGCGAACGCCTCGGCACCACCGGCTTCGGCGGCGGGGTGGCCATTCCTCATGGTCGCCTGGAAGGGGCGGCGGCCGACGGCGGCGATGGCGGCGGCGATGGCAGCGGCGACGGCATCGGCTCTGGCATCGGTTCTGGGCTTGCCGCCCTGCTCTGCCTTGCCCAGCCGGTGGACTGGCAGGCGGTGGACGGCCAGCCCGTCGATCTGCTGGTGGCGCTGGCGACTGGCTCCGACGACGGCGCCGCGCATTTGCAGGCGCTGGCGCTGGTCGGCCGCACCCTTCGCGACCGCCAGCTGGTAGAGAAGCTGAGGGGGGCGGCGGACGCCGATGCGCTTTGGGCCATTCTCGACATGGCCGCGAAAAAGGCCGCCTGAAGCATGGCGGAACCGCAGCCGCCGGCAAGCCTGCTGGTTCCGGCGCTGATCCGCCGGGTGGAAGCCGCCGGCGGCTTCGCGACGGTGCTGGCGAAGGGCAGCCGCTTCGGCTCGGCGCTGCTGCTGGCGGTGCGAAGCGGTGGCGTGCCGACCGTGTTCGAGAAGATTCCCGGCCTTTCCGGGCAGCCGGACTGGCGGCGGGCGGCCACCGGCGAGGCGGAAGTGGCGGCCTTTATCGAGCGCCAGCGCCGATTCGACGCCGATCTCTGGGTTCTTGAACTGGATATCGCAGAGCCGGCACGTTTCGTCCCGGGTTTGCCGAACGAAATTTGACCGCGGCCGTGATCGCCCATAAGGGCCGCCGCTGTGCGCGGCATCCGCTTGCGCGCAGCCGGCGCTGCTGCCCGGATGCCGTTGGCGGATCGTGGCGTTTCGCCGATGGATTTCGGCGGGATTTCCAGCGCACCGGCCGTTTCGGGCAAGACGGCTGGTTTTGACGTACGTGGTTCGCGCGCGATGTCCGCCCCGACCCCTCTGGTGCAGAGGCGATCGGCCTCGGGTCCGCAGCCCCATGAACCCGAACGACGAGTATCCGAATGCGCAATCCCTATCGGGCTGCCGCCACCGCCGCCGGCCTTGTCGGCGCCGCCATGCTGTTGCTTGGCGCTGGTGAAACCCCGAATGTTGATCCGCCGGCCGCCGATCCGGCGGCCTACTCATTTTCCACCGCCGATGCGGCGGCCCTCTCTGTTTCCGCCACCGATGCGGCCGTTGCCGCGCCCATTGCTCCGCCCGTTGCTCCGGTGGTTGCGCCCGAACCGGACCCCGGTTTCGTTCTTCCCGAATCGGACACGCTTTCCGAAATGGTCGCCAAGGTTCGCGCCGCCGATGCGCCCCCCCTCGACCGGGAGGCGCGCTGCCTTGCCAGCACCGTCTATTACGAATCCAAGGGCGAGCCGCTGGCCGGCCAGCTGGCGGTCGCCCAGGTGGTGCTGAACCGGGTGGCGAACGGCCGTTTCGGCGGCGACATCTGCGCCGTCGTCACCGCGCCGAAGCAGTTCGGCTTCGTCAAGGGCGGCCGCTATGCGGCGCCGGGCAAGAATCCGCAGTGGACCACGGCCAAGGCCATCGCCCTGATCGCTCTTGGCAACGGCTGGCCGGAAATCGCGCCCGAGGCCACGCATTTTCATGCAACCTGGGTCAATCCGCGCTGGAACCTGCGCCAGGTTGCCACCATCGGCGGCCATATCTTCTACCGCTGAGGCGGTTCTTCCGGCATCTCCGGGGGTGGGGCGGCGGCGGTCGGGCAACCGGCCGCCGCCTTGCCGCCACGCCATGCCGCCATCGTGCCGGCCCCCACGATAAGGCGGCGGCACGCGGCCATGGCCCTCGCCGGCGCTTCTTTCCCTTCCTATATGAATCCCCTAAAGCGATTCCCCTGAGGAGTGTGGCATGGACGCAAGGCGGATAGATGGATTCGAGGGGCTGGACCTGCTGGCCGAGATCGACCGGCTGCGGAAAGAGAAGAACGCCGTCATTCTGGCGCATTATTACCAGGCGCCGGAAATTCAGGATCTGGCCGATTTCGTCGGCGATTCGCTCGATCTTTCCAAGAAGGCCGCCGCCACCGATGCCGATGTGATCGCCTTTTGCGGCGTCCGCTTCATGGCGGAAGTGGCAAAGATTTTAAGCCCGGAAAAGCGCGTCGTCATCCCCGACATGGCGGCTGGGTGCAGCCTTGAAGACAGTTGCCCGCCAGACGCCTTCGCCGCCTTTCGCGCCCAATACCCCGATCACCTGTCGCTTACCTACATCAACTGCTCGGCGGCGGTGAAGGCGCATTCCGATATCATCGTCACCTCGTCCTCGGCCGAGAAGATTTTGAACGCGCTTCCCAGGGACCAGAAGATCCTGTTCGCCCCCGACAAGCATCTGGGCGCCTGGCTGGCGCGCAAGACCGGCCGGGAAATGCTGCTCTGGGACGGGGTCTGCATCGTCCACGAAGCCTTCAGCGAAACCGAGCTTTTGAAGCTGAAGGTGCAATATCCGGGCGCGCCCGTCGCCGCCCACCCGGAATGCCCGGC
>CAYYGQ010000093.1:0-7454 GCA_964471485.1 uncultured Sandaracinobacter sp.
CGACTTCGAGACCAAGGCCGGTCATGGCGGCGGCAAGCTCGGCGGCGGAAGCGTCGGTATCGAGATAGCGCTTCAGCCAGGAAAGCGGAAATTTCATGCCCCCACTCCCGCCGACAGCGTCGGCACGTCGAGCGCCGAAAAGCCGTAATGTTTAAGCCACCTGAGATCGGCGTCGAAGAAGGCGCGCAGATCGGTCATGCCATATTTCAGCATGGCCAGGCGGTCGATGCCGCAGCCGAAGGCGAAGCCCTGCCATTCGTCGGGATCGAGATTGCAATTGGCCAGCACGCGCGGATGCACCATGCCGGCGCCGAGGATTTCAAGCCAGCTTGCCGCGCCGCCCACCTTCAGCACCCCCCCTTCCCACGAGCAGCCGACATCGACCTCGACGCTCGGCTCGGTGAAGGGGAAGAAGCTGGGGCGGAAGCGCAGCGTCACGTCGTCCACTTCGAAATAGGCCTTGACGAAGGTTTCGAGCGTCCACTTCAAATGGCCGAGATGGAGACCGCGGTCGATCACCAGCCCCTCCACCTGGTGAAACATCGGCGTGTGCGTGGCGTCTGAATCCGAACGATAGACGCGGCCCGGCGCGATGATGCGGATGGGCGGCGGCGTCGCCATCATGGTGCGGATCTGCACCGGCGAGGTGTGGGTCCGGAGCACCATGCGTTCGCCCTCTCCGCCTTCACGGTGCAGGTAAAAGGTGTCGTGCATGGCGCGCGCCGGATGCTCGGGCGGGATGTTGAGCGCGGTGAAATTGTGCCAGTCGTCCTCGATCTCCGGCCCTTCGGCGACGGCAAAGCCGAGGTCGGCGAAGATTTCCGCCAGTTCGTCCATCACCTGACTGATGGGGTGGATGCCGCCCGCCGGCACCGGCCGGCCGGGAAGCGACAGATCCTGCCGTTCGGATTGCAGCCGTTCGGCAAGGGCTTCCCCTTGCAGCTTGGCCCTTTTCGTGTCGATCGCGGTCGCTACCTGCGCGCGCAGCGCCTGGTAGACGGGGGCGACCCGAAGCCGTTCGTCGGCGGCAAGCGTGCCCAGGCTTTTCATCAGCCGGGTGACGCTTCCGGCCTTGCCAAGGGCCGCCACCCGCAGCTGTTCCAGCGCCTCCATGGTCTCTGCCGCCTCGATCGAGGCCAGCGTTTCGGCAAGAAGTGCCTCGGTGGTCACGCGCAAATTCCCCGTCTGTTGGGGCCAGGCCCTGGCCCCGCGTCCGCAATAGAAAAAGGGCGCGGAAGATGGCCTGACCGGCCTTCCCCGCGCCCCCGTTTCCGCTCGAAGGCCGGATCAGGCGTTGTTCGCCATCACCTGGTCGAAGACCGCCTTGAAGGCCGCCGGCTCGTTCATGGCGAGGTCGGCCAGCACCTTGCGGTCGAGTTCGAGACCCGAATTCGAAAGTGCGTGCATGAAGGCCGAATAGGGAACGCCAAGTTCGCGGACGGCGGCGTTGATGCGCTGGATCCACAGCGCCCGGAACGAGCGCTTCTTCACCTTGCGGTCGCGATAGGCGTATTGGCCGGCCTTCTCGACCGCCTGCCGCGCCACGCGAATGGTGTTCTTGCGCCGGCCGTAATAGCCCTTGGCCTGATCGAGAACGCGCTTGTGCCGCGCGCGGGCGGTGACGCCCCGTTTCACACGTGCCATGCTTGGCTCCTAGTTCAGGCCATAGGGCGCCCAGGCGTGCACCCGGGCGGTATCGGCGTCGGCCAGCACGGTGGTGCCGCGGTTCTGGCGGATATATTTGGAATTGTGGCTGATAAGGCGGTGGCGCTTGCCGGCGACGCCGTGCTTCACCTTGCCCGTCGCGGTGATCTTGAAGCGCTTCTTGACCCCGCTCTTGGTCTTCATCTTGGGCATTTTCGCTCCTTTCGGCCTGGGAAGGCCACGGTTGGAAAACCGGCCACGGCAGCCCATGTTCGCCGGGCAGGCAGAATCCCCGCCGCAAGACGGGACAAGGGCGCTTAGGGAAAAGCCCGGCCGTTTGCAAGCGCCAGCGGTGGCGCCGCGCCATGGATTTCTGTAGCAACCAGGGCTTCGGGGAAAGGGCCGCTATGATCGTTCGAATGTTCGCGCTTCTGGGGGCGCTTGCCATTTCGCATGGTGCACTGGCGCAAATGCCGCCAGCAAACGAGGCGGCCGACGCTTCCATCGAGGGGTTCCTTGCCGCCACCCTTCTCCCCGACAGCGCCCTGCTGCCGCCGCCGCCCGCCGCCGGAAGCGCCGCCCAGCAGGCCGACGACGAGGCCGCCGGCAACGCCGCCGGCGCGCCAAGCAAAGCGCGCGCCACCGCCGTCGCCGACGCCCGGCTCGACTGGGCGCGAATCGCCGGCAGTTTCTCCGCCATCGCCGGCGTCGATCTGGCCGCGCCCGCCATGGCGAACACGGCGCTGCTGTTGCGGCGCGCAGCGGAGGACGCCGCGCGCTCGACGGCGGCCGCCAAGCAACGCTACCGGCGCACTCGCCCGTTCGTGGCGCTGGGAACGGCAAGCTGCCGCCCCGAGCGGGACGACGCGCTTCGAAACGACGGTTCCTACCCAAGCGGCAACGCCGCCACCGGCTGGCTGGTGGCGCTGCTGCTGACCGAACTCGATCCCCAAAACGCGGATCGCTATCTGAAGCGCGGCTATGAAATCGGCGAAAGCCGGGTGGTCTGCCTTGCCCACTGGAAAAGCGATGTCGAGGCCGGCCGCCTGATCGCCGCCGCCACCTTCGCCCGCCTGCACGCCGACCCCGCCTTTCAGGCAGAATTGCAACGGGCAAAAGCCGAGATGGGAAGCGCGCGAGCCAGCGAATAGCCGACACGGCCGGCCCCGATCGGTCCCAGCCGTCGCCGGCGGCCGCCAACCCTCGGAAACACTCGACCCGGCCTCTTGAATGGCGTTATGCCCGCGCATGGCCTCCCCGCACCCGCTCGACCGCGCCGTCTGGTCCGCCCTGAACGGACGCCAGGCGCGGTTCGCGCTGCACGCCGGCAAGGCGTGCCGCTACGCTCCGGGCTATGGCGTCTTCGCGGCCGTCGAAGACCGCGCCAAGGCCAGCCTCGCAAGCCTTGGCGCCCTCGTCGCCGAACATGGCGATGTGGCGCTGCTGGAAACGGATCCGCCCACCAATGTGCCGGGCACGATTGTGGTATCCGCGGATCCCGGCGTGCAGATGACCGCGGCGCGCCTGTCGCCCGGGCCATCGCCGCACTTCGCCATGATCCCGCTTGGCGACGCCGACGCCGCCGAAATGCTGGCGCTGGCGACGCTGACAGCGCCCGGTCCATTCTTCGACCACACCCACCGCCTGGGCGATTTCTTCGGCGTCCGGGTGGACGGCCAACTCGTCGCCATGGCCGGGGAACGCCTGAAACCGCAAGGCTGCACCGAGGTGAGCGGCGTCTGCACCCATCCGGACCACCGCGGCCACGGCTATGGCAGCGCGCTGATGCGGCTGGTCGCCACGCGCATTCTCGCCCGCGGCGAGACGCCGTTTCTCGCCGTTTCTTGCCGCCTACAGCAGCAACCGCGCCGCAATCGCCCTTTATGAAACGCTCGGCTTCACGGTGCGGCGCCAGGTGTCGATGACACGGCTGACGCGCGCCTGACCATTGCTGCCCCGCCGGGCTTGTCCCTATACTATTCGCTTGCCCGTCTTGCCGCCGGATTCGATGGCGCGCCCCGGGTCCGTGCCGCAATCAGGCTCGCAAATGGCGGCAACGACCCTTTCCGTAAGCGCCGCACAGTCGACGCCGGCGAACGGAAAGGTGCCGACGAGGGTGTCGTGCAGCTCGGGGTCCAGCGCCTCGCGCATCCGCCGTCGCGCCCGCAGCAGCCGGGTCCGCACCGTCGTCGGACGAACGCCAAGCGCGTGCGCCACTTCGTCAACCGACATGCCTTCGACATCCCGCATGACGAAGACCGTGCGGAACTGGCGCGGCAAAGCGGCGACCGCCGCCTCCATGATCTCGCGCAGATGGCGGCGCGCCACCGTGGTTTCCGCGCCTTGTTCGATTGATCCACGCATCAGATTTTCCCGATAGGCGTCCAGGTCCGTGACGGAATTTGCGTCCAGCCGCGCGCGGCGGCGGGCCGCGGCCCGAATCCGGCCGAGCGCATCGTTGATGGCAATGCGCGTCAGCCAGGTTGAAAGCGACGAACGGCCGGCGAAGTCGCCAATGGCGTTGAAGGCCTGAAGATAGGCGTTCTGCACCACATCTTCCGCCTCGGCCCGATCCCCGAGGATGCTCCACGCCGCCCGGAACAAGCGCTGGTTGTTGCGTTCGGTCATCAGGCGAACGGCCGCCGGATCGCGCGCGGCAATGCACATGGCGAGTTCCCTGTCGGAAAGCGCCGCATAGTCTTTCTTCAGCGGAACCGTCACAGCGCGCCTCCATATCCGGCCCTGCCGGCGAGCGGCAGCGTATCGAGCAATTCGCGCCGCAAACCGGCATCTTCATGAAACTGCCCGAGCCAGCAATGCGTGACCATGGAGACGCCGTGCTGCCTGACCCCCCGGCTCGACATGCAGCCGTGGCTCGCCTCGATCACCACCGCCACGCCGCGCGGGCGCAGCGCCTGATCGAGCGCCGCCGCAATCTGGCTGGTCAGCCGTTCCTGTAGCTGAAGCCGCCGCGCATAGGCGTCCACCAGGCGCGAAAGCTTGGAAATGCCCACGACACGGCCTTCGGGAAGATAGGCGACATGGGCGTGGCCGGTAATCGGCGCCAGATGATGTTCGCAGGTCGAGGCGAGCGGGATCGAACGCAGCACGATCGTATCGCGATAGCCGCCCGCCTCGCCGAAGGTGCTGGTCAGAAGGGCGAGCGGGTCGATCGTATAGCCGGCGAACCATTCGCGCCATGCCCGCTCGACCCGTGCCGGGGTGCCTTGCAGCCCCTCGCGCGATGGATCGTCGCCGGCCGCCCGGATCAAGGTGCGAACGGCGTCCTGAATGGCCGCCGCGCCCGGGCGCGGCGGCGGAGGTTCCTCTTGGCCGCGAATTCCAGGCGCGGCCGCCGCACGCGGCGGCAGAAATTCTTCCTGGCCGCGAATTCCAGGCGCGGCCGCCGCACGCGCGTGCGGCGAGGGCATCGGCTGCTCCGCCTCGTCTTCCAGCAGATAATCGTCTTGCAATTGCACTGTGCATCCTCCGAAATGTGCCCATTGGATGCAAACGGCGCGCAAAGGTTCCCGCCATCGCGGAAATATCTGCGCGCGGCCGGCCCACGAAGCCGGCCAATGCCAATGCCGAAATATTTCTGTCACCTTTTCGCCGGCGAGTCATCCAATCCTGCGAGCGCCACAGGGTGCGCTTGCAGATGGAGGTTCAGAAAACCATGCGCGATCTCATGATAATCTTGGCGGCGACGGCGGGCGTGTTCGGCATGACCGCGCCGGCGGCGGCCGTGGAACAGATAGACATCAGCCTGACCAACAGGGGGTTCAGTCCGCCCTTCGGCGAGGTCGGCAATTCGGTCGCCTTTGCCGGCACGGCAAACGGCACCACCGTCAATGTGCTGGCCAGCGGCTGGACCGCCACACCCGACGACAACGGCGGCTACACCTTCGCGCCATCCTACATGAGCCGCGGGCTGCTGGGGCTGGGCGTCACGTCGGCGGACGAACTGCTGACCAATGGCATGTTCCGATTCGACCGTCTGGACAATCTCGACGGCTTTGATTTCGTGCTGTTCCAGTTCGACCAGAATGTGACCATCTCGTCGGCCATCCTGAACGACACCTCGCTGCTGAACGGCGTTCGCGACAATGAATCGACGGTCGGCGTCGGCATGTCGTCGCTATCGTGGGACACCATGCTCGACCTGTCCGATGCGGCGGTGTTCGATGGCCTGTCGATCGGGTTTCACGATGTCGCCCGCCATCTGGAAGCCAGTCCGGCCGTCCGCCCCGTCGTGCCGTTCGGCGTCGATGGTCTGGCCGGCAACGTCTGGATGATCGGCGCCAATCTGCACAACGACGATACCGTCGTACGCGGCAACGAAGCCACGCCTTCCTATGATGCGTTCAACATCCAGAAATTGACGGTCAGCACCGTTGCCGCCGTGCCGGAACCGGCAAGCTGGGCGTTGATGCTCGTCGGCTTTGGCGCCGCCGGCATGGGGCTGCGGCGCAGATCGGCCGCCCGCACCAAAGTCCTCGCCTGACGATCGGATCACGCCGCCACCGCCGCTGGCGGCGCCGTCCGCCGGGCGCTGTCGCTACATCGCCCGTTCGCCCGCCCTGCCGACGGATTCAATGTCCTGCCCCAGGCCCTGAACCGTGTTGCAGGCGGCCAGGGCCATCCCCCCGCACAAGAGCAAAAGCACAAAGAATTTTCTGTTCATAGGGCAGCAATCCCACAGGGTTCCACCGCGCTTCGTACCGGAAGCCGCGGCAAAGGTCCGCTACAAAATGCCATGCCGCGCATGGTGCCGCAATGAGGCGCCGCAATGAACGCGGCGCGCCCGGGCGCCATCCCCGACAAGGCGTCGCCGCTGTTGCGGACCCGCCGCTGTTTCGACGACACCCGGCCGTCCGTCGCGGCAACGGCGGTCCGGGCCTTTCACGCCTTCTCCATCGTGCATTGCAGCGGATGCTGGTGTTCGCGGGCAAAGTCCATCACCTGCGTCACCTTGGTTTCCGCCACTTCATAGGTGAAGACGCCGCACACGCCGACCCCGCGCTGGTGCACATGCAGCATCACCCGCGTCGCATCGTCCAGGCCCATGCGGAAAAACCGTTGCAGAATATGGACGACGAATTCCATCGGCGTATAGTCGTCGTTCAGCAGCAACACCTTGTAGAGCGAGGGCTTGCGGGTTTCCGTCCGCGTGCGCGTGGCAACGCCGGTCGAGCCGCCGCCATCGCCCCCATCGGAACCGCGCCGGTCGTCTCCCGGCCCGCTCATGCTGAAATTTTTTGCGATCATATTTGCGTGGTCATGTCTCTATATGCCTCTGCGGCCATGCTTTGCCGAAGGTCGTCTGCGTCGAAGATAGACATTTTCCCCCGCCAATGCAGCCCCCAATGCGCCCAATGCGCTTCCGACGCGCCCGTTCCATCGCGCCGGCCGGCCAGACCCGCATGGCGCCCGAACGGCGCGGGCCCGAATGGCGCCCGAACGGCGCGGGGGATTTTCCCGGCCCGGCACGTAACGATGGCAGTGGCAATGCGTCCGGCGACAGGTTTTCCGACAGGTCTTTCCTCCATGCAAAAAAGACGGCTCTTTTCTTCCATGCAAAAAACTTGTGAAGTTTTTGAAAAACTGTTCTTGAGTCGATCGCAGCCGCTGGCATACCAGCCACACAACCCGTTTACGTCCAAGGAAGAGCGCGCTTGAACCGCCAACCGCTGATCGCATCGCTGACCGCCGTCCTTTTTATCCTCGGCGGCTGCTCTCTGCTGGGGGATTCCCCGCACGGCGCCAAGGGAGGCGGCGGCCCGGACGGCGGCGGGCGCGGCGCGCCCAGC
>CAYYGQ010000094.1:0-7449 GCA_964471485.1 uncultured Sandaracinobacter sp.
GCCGGCGGTGATCGACGCCACCATCGTCGTCATTGCGGTGTTAGTGTTCTGGATTGGTGTGATGGGGCACTTCCACTTCTACCTGCTGCTCGGCCTGCTGCCGATGATCCTCGCCTTCATGTATTATCTGACGTACGAACGCGGCGTCCGCGTCTCGCCGGCCAGCATGGACGGGCTGGGCTTTGCCCTCTATCTGATCGGCGGGCTGGGCTTCGTGATGATGTTCCTTTACGCCGGCCGCTACAGCGTGCCGCGGCGCTGGGCCACCCATATGGAATCGTGGATGCCCTATGACCGGGTGGCCTCGGTGTTCGCCGTGCTGGTGCTGCTGGCCGCGACATTGTTCGTCCTTCGCACCATCTTCCGCCTGCCGCGTTTCGCGGCGGAGGCATGAAGGCCAGCGGCCCGGCCGCTGTTCTTGCCGCCCTGTTCCTCGGCGCGGCGGTGCTGTGGTGGGGAACCGAGGGCTTCCGTGTCTTCACCGCGGAAGGGGCGCGCCGCGCCGCCGTAGAGCGAAGCCCGCGGCCGCTCCCCGAAGTGGCCATGGAGGACCAGGCAGCGAAGGCCGTGTCGCTGGCCGATTTCCGCGGCCGGGTGGTGCTGCTGGATTTCGTCTATACCCGCTGCCCGACGGTCTGCACGGTGCTCGGCACCGGCTTCCAGCGGCTGCGACAGCAGATCGTCGGCTCCGGGCTTGAAGGGCAGGTGGTTCTCGTCACCTTCAGCTTCGACCCCGAGCATGACGGCGCCGCGCAGTTGCAGGACTATGCCGACCGCTATGGCGGGGCCGACTCCAACTGGCATTTCGTCCGCGCCCCGTCCCGCGCCGACACCGACACGCTGCTCCGCGCCGCCGAACTGGTGGCCGTTCCCGACGGCTTCGGCGGCTATGTGCACAACGCCGCCATCCATGTGGTCGACCGCGAGGGCCGGCTGGCGCGCATCGTCGACACCGAAGCGACCGACGAGGCGTTCCGGCTGGCGCGGTCGCTGCTGCGATGACGGACGCCGGTCGCCGGATGCGTTTTTCTCCCCGGCTGCGCGTCGGCCTGGCGCTGGGGTTGCTGCTGGCGCTTGGCGTGCCGCCGCTCTCCGGCTGGTGGGAGGCGGCGCTGGTGCGCCACATGCTGGCGCAAATTCCGCTGCTGCTGCTGGCGGGGGCGCTGGTCGGCCCGCTGCTGTGGACAGCGCGGCCGTCCGGGCCGGGCTGGCAACAGTCGGAAGGGGTGGCGGCGGTGCTGGTCGGCCTTGTCTGCCTGGCCTTCTGGATGCTGCCGCGCTGGCTGGATGCGGCGGTTGTCAGTCCGTGGGTGAACACCGCCAAGATCCTGTCGTTGCCGCTTCTCGGCGGCATTCCGCTCGGCTGGGGCTGGGCGCGCCTCGGGGCCGTGGCGCGCGGCTTCGTGTGGACCCACATCGTCACCATGTTCGCGGTGCTCGGCGCCCTCTACCTCGCCTGGCCGGAGCGGCTCTGCAACAATTATCTGGCCAGCGAGCAGATGGCGCTTGGCCATGGCTCGCTGGCCGTCGCCGCCGCCCTTGGCCTTGGCGGCGCGCTGCTGGCGGTGTTCGGCGGCTCTGGCGGCGTGCCGCGATCCGCCGCGCGATCCACCGCCCGGCCCGCCGCCCGATCCGCCGGGGGTGGCGCCTTCAGCCCCCGACCGGCCCGGTTTTCGGGCCGAGGCGGTGCAGCAGCGCATTGAAGCGCTGCCATTGCTGCTGGTCGTCGTGCCGAAGGGCGGCGCAGGCGTGGCCGGCAAGCCGGCAGGCCGTCTCGCCCTGTCCAGCGGCGGCCAGTTCCTTCAGGCTGTCCAGCAGCAGCAGCGCAAGAGCTGCCTGGGGGCGCGCTTCTGCTTCGGTCATGGTGAACCCCTGAAACGTCGAAGGCGGGATGCGGCGCGGCGTGTTGCGCCGCGCCGGATTCGGCTTCAGGCGGCCTGCTTTTTGGCGATTTCCACCCGCCAGACTTCTGGCCCGGATTCCACATAGGTCCAGTTGAACTGGTCGGGGTATTCGGCTTCCAGCTGATAATAGAGCGGCTTTGGATCATGGTCGTTCACCAGAATGAAGGCGCCGCCCGGCTGCAAGGCCTCGACCAGTTCGAAGATTTTCGCGTGGCGCTGCCTCGGGATCAGGCTGCGAACGTCGATGGATTCCACTGTGCCCATAATGCCTCCTGGAAATGGCTGTACCCGGGGATGGCCGGGTTTCCGGACCGTCCTTTCCGGTCTGGGGCTGTGTGCGATTTCAAAGATGCATTGTCAATCCATCTTTTTAGCAAAAGCATCGCGGCGAGGCCCGGGATGCGTCCCGCCCTTGAAAGCGCGCGGCTGCTGGGACAGAGGACGGGTTCCGGCAATGCGTGGCCGGAATTTGAAGGTGTGCTGATGGCGACACGCTGGGCAATTTTCGGAACCGGCGGCATTTCCGCCAAATTCGTGCTTGGCCTGGCGCGGGCGCGCCAGGCGCGCGCCGTGCTGGTTGCCTCGCGGACGGGCGCGCGGGCGCGGCGGTTCGCCGATGCGCTTCAAATCGAACGGTCGATCGAAGGCTACGCCGAGGCCGCGCGCGCCGGCGGCTTCGACGCCGCCTATATCGCCACCCCCACGTCCGAGCATGTCGCCCATGCCCTGTTGTGCATCGAGGCCGGAATCCCGCTGCTGGTGGAAAAGCCGCTGGCGATGTCGGCCGCCGATGGCCGCCGCATCGCCGATGCGGCGCGCGCCGCCGGCGTGTTCTGCATGGAGGCGATGTGGACGCGCTTCCTGCCGGCGGTGGCGCGGTTGCGGCAGCTGGTGGCGGCCGGCGAGCTTGGCGACATCCGCCAGGTTTCCGGCAGCTTCGGCTTTGGCTATGCCTTTGATCCGGCGCTGCACCGCTTTGATCCGGCCCGCGGCGGCGGCGCGCTTTCGCATCTTGGCATTTATCCACTGTCGCTGGCGCAGATGCTGCTTGGCGCGCCGGAACAGGTGCGCGCCACCGGCCGCATCGGCGACAGCGGCGTCGACGAGGATGTGACGATGGCGCTGCGCTATCGGAACGGGGCGCTGGCGTCGCTGGCCACTTCCATCCGCGCGCCGCTTGGCAACGGCTTCCGGGTTTCGGCAACGCACGGCGCGGCGACGCTGGCCGGGCCGGTGTTCCGGCCGTGGGGCCTGAGGATCCGCCGCCACCAGCCGCGAATCGAGCTGGCGGGCGGCGCGGGCCTGTCGACGCGGGCGAAACTTCGCGAGGGGCATCTGGCGCAGCGCCTCAACCAGTGGCGCGGCCTGCTGCCGGCGGCGGCCGGCGGCCGGCACTTCTTCGCCGGCAACGGCTATCATTACGAGGCGGAGGAAGTGGCCCGCTGTCTCGCCAGCGGATGGACGGAAAGCCCGCTGATGCCGCTTGCCGACAGCATCGCCGTGCTCGACACGATGGACCGCGTGCGCCACGAAATCGGCCGGAAAGGGCAGGCATGAAGCAGACGACCACCATCGCCATCGTCGGCTGCGGCTATGTGTTCGACCACTATATGACCACCATGGCGGCGCACCCCGAACTGGTAATTGCCGGGGTCTTCGACCTGGACCGCGAGCGGATGGCTGTGGTGGCGGCGCATTATGGCCTTGCCACCTATCCGGACTTCGACGCCCTGCTGGCCGACGACAGGGTGGAGCTGGTCGTCAACCTGACGTCGATCGAGGCGCATTATGATGTAACCCGCGCCGCGCTCGAAGCCGGCCGGCATGTCTATTGCGAAAAGCCGCTGACGACCGAACTGGAGCAGAGCCGCGCCCTTGTCGCCCTGGCGGAATCGCGCGGGCTGGTGCTGGCGAGCGCGCCCTGCAACTTTCTCTCGGACAGCGTGCAGACCATGTGGAAGGCGGTGCGGGACGGCGCCGTCGGCCGGCCGCTGCTGATTTATGCCGAGTTCGACGACAACCCCATCTACCGGATGAAGCCCGAAGGCTGGCGCAGCCGCACCGGCGCGCCCTGGCCCTGGCTGCACGAATATGAACAGGGCTGCACCTTCGAGCATGTCGGCTATCATCTGGTGTGGATCTGCGCCCTGTTCGGGCCGGTGCGGTCGGTGACCGCCTTTTCCAGCGTCGTCGTGCCGCACAAGACCGACCAGCCGCTAAACCCCTCCGACACGCCGGATTTCTCCGTCGCCTGCCTGCATTTCGACAGCGGCCTGGTCGCCCGCGTCACCTGCTCGATCGCCGCCCCGTCCGACCATCGGATGCGCATCATCGGCGACGAGGGCGAAGTGCAGGCCGACAATTATGGCCACTACCAGTCGCCGGTGCTGCTGGAACGCTTCACCGCCCTCAGCCTCAACGCCCGGAAAGCCCGGAGCGTTCGCCAGCAACCGCTGCTGGGGCGGTTGTTCGGCGTTGGCGGCCGCCGGCTGAAACTGGTGCGGCGCTGGAAATCGGCGGCCACCATGGCGAACCATGTGCGCGGCCGCCGCTCGCTGCCGCGCCGGCTGATCGATGCGGTGAAGCGCCGGGAAGTGGGGGCGCAGGACAAGATGCTGGGGGTGGCGGAAGTGGCGCGCAGCCTCCGCGAGGGCCGGCCAAGCCCCATCCCGACCGATTTCATCCTGCATGTGAACGAATTGACGCTGGCCATCCAGCGCGCCGGAACGGAGGCCGGGAATGGCCGCCTTTCCACCAGCTTCGAGCCGTTTCTTCCCATGGAGGAAACGCTTCTCGACCCAAGGAATTTCAAGGCCGACTGGCGCACCGGCTGGCTGGCCCGCCGCGCCGAATCCCTGATCGACCGCCTGCACCGGCACTGAATCGGGCCGGAATCGAATTGGAAGTTATTTTCTATTTAATATCAAATCATTGAACTGGCTACAAAAGCTCCCAAAAGGCCCTAGCAATTTCAGCCTGTAAAATCACTCGAACCGCCGCCGCGCAAGGCTTCCTATGATTGGAGCATCTGCGCTTCCGACTCTCTGCCAATGCCCTGACCCAGCGGTTAAACCGCGACCCGCCGTGCTGGCTATGCTGCTTCGATAAGCGACCGGTCTATGCTTAGGCGGCAGCCCCGGACCTTGCCTTTAGGAAGCGCCTTGCGGTCGATCAGTTTGCCCCGCACCCCAAAATCGGCGTTGATCTTCATGATCAGGACTTTGCTGAAATTGCGCTCAAGATTGACCTCGACAACATCGCAGCTTTTGAACGGCGTGATGGTTTTCACCGCCACGAAATCGTTTCCGAGACGGCCATCCGATCCCTTGGCGTAGTTGCGATGCAACTTGATGCCCTGCGTGATCGCGCCACTCCTTATTAGGCCGCCGCATGGCGGTAGACTGAAGCCGAAGCTGGAGGCGCGGGTGGGAAGGAGCGGGCAGTTTGCCCTGTCAGCGGCGGCCATTTTCGTCAAGCTGTTTGAAGCTAGAATCAAAAGCGGGTCGAAACAGCGGCAACGCCGCGCCGGCAAGGTGATTGCTGTCGGAAAACAGGCTGATGCCGTCGCGCACATAATCGCATTGCGTGCGGTCGCATTGCACGAGGTCGGGCCGGACCGCGATGATGCGATCGTCCGAGTCCAGGTAGGATAGGATCGCCGCAAAGCGCTTGCGGAAGGATTCGGCCGAGGTCGAGGATTCGGCCAGCGGGCGGATGCCGAATGCGATTTGCCTGCCAAGGACCGAGGCAATGTCAAATCCTGGCTGTGCGATCGGGCCTACGACGATCACCTGGCGTCCGGGAAGCCGGTCGACAAGATCGCGCATACCGGCGACCATGGCCGAGGCGGGCGCCTGCGCCAACGGCTGGCCCGCAGCATCGACCAATAGCTGATCCAGAGGCCAGTTGAAGGCAATGATCACTGTTTCGATGTGTGGAAGCGACCGCAACGAATCGAGATTTGTCCTGGCGGCGTCGGCGCATTCGATGCTGATATTGACCGTGGGCATGGGAAGGCAGGCGTTGATCGGGATCAGGACGGCCGCAACATTCCGTTCCCGAAGCAGTTCGGCCACGACCGGCGCATACATTTGTGCATGTGAATTCCCGATCAGAGCCACCCGCGCGTTTTCGATGCCTCGTCCGGCCAGCGTGAGGTCGCAGGCCCTGGATGCGCCGAAGGGGATTAATCTGGCCACCGGGCAACGATAATGGCTGTCTACGGATCGGTTGATCGAAGCCGCTTCCGCGTTGAGACGGCCGGGCAGCCCGGCGCTGGCGATGAACAGGACCGAAGTGGCCACCGCGGCCAATGCTCCGCCGGTCGAATAGCCGGCGACCTTCTGGAAGGATGTTTTCGAAGTCCGGAATGGCTGTTCGATATATTTCCAGCTCAGCAGGGCCAGAATCGCCGCGATGGCGGCGATGGCGATCGCTTCGGCGATCCGCAAGTCTCGAACGAGATAGTATTTTGTCAGCACGATCAGTGGCCAGTGCCAAAGATACAGGGAATAGGAGATGCGTCCCGTCAGATTGATTGGAGGAAGCGCGAAAAATCGCCCGGAAAGGCTGTCGGAGGAGGCGCCGACCCAGATCAGCAGTGCGGTTCCGAGGACGACCGGCACCGCGACCGGCAGCCATAGCGGCCATTCGCCTGAATAGAACAGGCCGCCAAGGAGCAGCGCCAAACCAAGAATGCGTGGCGCCCTTCTGGCCTGCGGGGAGAGCGGGGCAACCCCATGAATGGCGACCAGTACGCCGGCTCCCAGTTCCCATGCCCGTGTCGGCAGCAGATAGAAGGCAGGATTTGCGCCCCCCATCTTCAGCAGGCCGACGTTGGCGATGAGCGATCCAACGGTCAGCAGCCAGATGGACGGAAGCAGCAATCGGCGATTGCGGGCAAGAAAGAAAAGAAGGATCGGAAAGAAGATGTAGAATTGCTCTTCTATGCCAAGAGACCAGAAATGCAGCAGTGGCTTGTTTTCCGCGGCGCGCGAGAAATAATCCGAATCGCGCCAGAAATAGATATTGGCGACGAAGGCCAGCGAAGCGATCAGGCTTTTCCCATAACCTTCCAGATCCCTCGGCAGCAGGATCGCCGCCGCCGCGATGCTGGTTGCCAGCAGGACGGCCAGCATGGCCGGGGCAATGCGTCGGATGCGCCGTTCGTAGAACCGGACGATGGAGAATTGCCGCTTCTCTATATCCCGAAGCAGGATTCCACAGATCAGATACCCGGAAATGACGAAGAAGATGTCCACTCCAAGGAAGCCTTGCGGCAGGGCGTTGTGGAACAGATGAAAAATGACGACCGTGACAACGGCGATCGCCCGAAGCCCGTCGATATCATGGCGATAGGCCATTGAAGGCGAAGGTTCCATCATTCCCCCGGACGAGACGGACAATCCCCGCGGCGGCAGGCGCCGCGGCATGGCCGGGCCGGACGGCATCCTGGGCCGAGCCATCAGCACACGTCTGCTGACAGGATACTGGAGGCCCGAGCCGGAATCGAACCGGCGTGCAAGGATTTGCAGTCCTCTGCGTA
>CAYYGQ010000095.1:0-7364 GCA_964471485.1 uncultured Sandaracinobacter sp.
GCGGCATCGTCTATATCGACGAGATCGACAAGATCAGCCGCAAGGCCGACAACCCTTCGATCACCCGCGACGTGTCGGGCGAGGGGGTGCAGCAGGCGCTGCTGAAGATCATGGAAGGCACGACGGCGAGCGTGCCGCCCCAGGGCGGGCGCAAGCATCCGCAGCAGGAATTCCTGCAAGTCGACACCACCAACATCCTCTTCATCTGCGGCGGCGCCTTTGCCGGTCTCGACCGCATCATCGCCGACCGGCTGCAAGGGAAATCCATCGGTTTCGGCGCCCATGTGGTGGCCCCGGACGAGCGCCGCACCGGCGAAGTGCTGCGCCAGTGCGAGCCGGAGGATCTGCTGCGCTTCGGTCTCATCCCCGAATTCGTCGGCCGGCTGCCGGTGGTGGCGACGCTCGAAGATCTGGACGAGGTGGCCCTCATCCAGATCCTCACCGAGCCGAAGAACGCCCTCGTCAAGCAATATGCCCGCCTGTTCGAAATGGAGGGCGTGAAGCTGACCTTCGCCGCCGACGCGCTGACGGAAATCGCCAGGCGCGCCATCGAGCGCAAGACCGGCGCCCGCGGCCTTCGCGCCATCATGGAGGGCATTCTGCTCGACACCATGTTCGAACTGCCGGGCATGGAAACCGTCGAGGAAATCGTCATCGACGGCGAGGTGGTGAAGGGCCTGAAGGCGCCCGTCCAGCTGCTGCACAAGGATAAGGCCGCCTGATCCGGCGGGGCCGTCCCCGCCGGCCCTACCCGATCTTGCCAGCGTCGCCGCCGCCGGTGAAGATATCGGCTTCGTCGAGGCCGTTCTTGGCGCGTTTCCGATGCACGAAGGCGAGAATGGCCAGGCCGACCAGCGCCGACGCCACCGACCCGGTATAAACGCCCATCTTCACCGCAAGCTCGGTGGCGTCGGCGTGGAAGGCCAGCTTGCCGACGAACAGGCTCATGGTGAAGCCGATACCGGCGACGAAGCCGATGCCGATCACCGACGGCAGCTTGCCGGGCCGCTCCGCCCGCAGCAGCGCGCTGCCGATATAGGTGCCAAGGGTGATACCGACCGGCTTGCCGATCAACAGGCCAAGGATGATGCCAAGGCCAACCGGATGGCCCAGCGAATCGAGAAAATCGCCGCCAACCGTTGCCCCGGCGGTCGCCAGCGCGAAGGCCGGCATCACGCCATAATGCACATAGGGCCTGAGGCGATGCTCCAGATCGACCAGCAGCGACTGGCCGCTGCCGTTCCGCATCGGAATGGCGAAGGCGGCCAATACGCCGGCAATGGTCGGGTTGATGCCGCTCATCTGCATGGCGACCCACATCGGCATGGCCAGCAGCATGTACATGCCATGCCAGTTCAGCCGCCGCCGCGTCAGCAGCAGCATCGGCAGATAGCAGAGGGCCACCACCGCCAGCCAGCCGACATGCAGTTGATCGGAATAGAAAAAGGCGATGATGAGGATGGCAATCAGATCGTCGACGACGGCGATCGCCAGCAGAAACACCTTGAGCGCCGGCGGCACGCGGCTGCCAAGGAGGGCAACCACCCCCAGGGCAAAGGCGATGTCGGTCGCCGTCGGCACCGCCCAGCCATGCTCGAAGCCGCTGCCATGGTTGATTCCAAGGTAGATGAGGGCAGGGGTGAGCACGCCGCCGGCGGCCGCCACCAGTGGCAGCATCGCCGTCGAGCGATTGGAAAGCGTTCCTTCCACCAGTTCGCGCTTCAGTTCGAGGCCGACATAGAAGAAGAACACCGCCATCAGCAGGTTCTTCACCCATTCGGCCAGCGTCATCGAAATGACGACATGGCGAAACGACACCGTGCCGACGCTTTGCAGCACTTCGGACTGCAAGGGGGCGAAATCCGAGTTGGCCAGCCACATGGCGGCGACGGCCGCCGCCAGCAGCACGATTCCGGGCCAGGATTCGGGCGGAATTTTCCGTAAGATGGCAAGCATATCCTCTTCTAGACGCGCCGGCGCGGATTGAAACCCCGCCGGCCATGGTCCAGAAACCCCCGATGCTGATCGATTCCCATTGCCATCTGAACTATCCCGGCCTGGTCGAGGAACAGGACGCCGTGGTGGCGCGCGCCCATGAGGCCGGCGTCGGCGCCATGATTTCGATTTCCACGCGGAAAAACGAATGGGCCGACGTGGTGGCCGGCGCCGACCGCCATCCCCATGTCTTCGCCTCGGTCGGCGTGCATCCGCACGAGGCCGACGGCCACGCCGAAGTCGACGCCGAAGAACTGGTCAATGCGGCGCGGCATCCAAAAGTGGTCGGCCTCGGCGAGACGGGGCTGGATTATTATTATGGCCATTCGGCCCGCGAGGCGCAGCAGCGCTTGTTCCGCGCCCATATCGCCGCCAGCCGGGAAACCGGCCTGCCGCTCATCGTCCACACCCGCGACGCCGAGGAAGACACCATCGCCATCCTGCAAGAGGAAACGGCGAAGGGGGCCTTTCCAATCCTCATCCACTGCTTCACCGGAACGGCGCGGCTGGCGCAGCACTGCCTTGCCCTTGGCGCCTGCATTTCGATCTCGGGGATCGTCACCTTCAGGAAAGCGCAGGATCTGCAAGCGGTTGCGCGCGAGTTGCCGGCGGACCGCCTGCTGGTCGAGACGGATTCGCCGTTCCTGGCGCCGGTGCCGATGCGCGGCAAGACCTGCGAGCCGGCGTTCGTGGCGCACACGGCGCGTTTCCTGGCCGACCTTCGCGGTATTTCCTATGAAGAACTGCAACGAACGACGGCAGAGAATACGCTGAGATTGTTCACGAAGATGCATTTCGAATGCGCGTAACCATGCTTGGCAGCGGCAGTTCGCAAGGGGTGCCGAGGATCGGCCCGGACTGGGGGCGCTGCGACCCGGACGAGCCGAAGAATACCCGCCTCCGGGTGTCGATCCTGGTAGAGGAGGGCGATACCCGGCTGCTGGTCGATACCGGCCCAGACCTTCACGCCCAATTGCTGGCGGCCGATGTTTCCCGCTTGACGGCGGTGCTCTACACCCATGCCCACGCCGACCACTGCCACGGCATCGACGATCTGCGGCCGCTGTTCCACGCCAGCGGCCGGGAAGTGGATTGCTATATGGACGAGGCGACACGGGCCGATCTGCTGCACCGCTTTTCCTATGTGTTCACCGGGCGCGGCGGCTATCCGGCGACGGCGGCCGCGCATCCGCTCGCAGCGAGCATGCGCTTTGGCGAGATCCTGGTGCGACCGTTCCGCCAGCACCATGGCGACATCGAATCCATTGGCTATCGCTTCGAGTGTCATGGCAAGTCCGTTGCCTATTCAACGGATGTAAAAGACTTTCCGAAAGAGAGCTGGGCGCTGCTGAAGGGGCTTGACCTCTGGATCGTCGATGCGCTTCGCCGCAAGCCGCACCCGACGCACAGCCATCTGGCGCAGACTCTGGGCTGGGTGGCGCAGGTGCAACCGCGAGCCGCCTGGCTGACGCATATGGACCAGAGCATGGATTACCGGGAATTGCTGGCCGAGCTTCCGCCCGAAGTCAGCCCCGGCTGGGACGGGCGTGTCTGGAGCGGAGGGACGGAGGGATGAAGGCGACGCAGACATGCTGATGCCACTGCTGCTGGTGGCGGCGACGTTGGCGGTGATGCTTGCCTTGTTCTGGGGGCGGTTTCGTTCCCTTGGCTGGCAGCGCGTCGGCCGGCTGGCCCTGATCTGGGCAGCAATTGTCTTTGGCTTGCTGTTGCTGGTACGTTTCTTCAATTTGGAATATTATTTATCATAATACAGATTATCGGAGATAATCATACGAGAGTCTGGATTGCAAGATGGGGATCCAATGGCGCCCCTTGACCAGAGAGAGTGCATTTTGCCAAAGCCAGCCACGCCCGCCTCTGATTGCCCCCACCGGGATGCGCTGAACGGTTTTGCGCGGCTGATCGACATCATGGCGCGCCTCCGTGGACCCGACGGCTGCGACTGGGACCGGGCGCAGAATTTCGCCAGCATCGCGCCCTATACGATTGAAGAGGCCTACGAGGTGGCGGACGCCATCGCCGAAGACGATATGCCCGCCCTGGCCGAGGAACTGGGCGATCTGTTGTTGCAGGTGGTGTTCCATGCCCGCATGGCCGAGGAAGCCGGGCATTTCACCCTTGCCGAGGTGGTGAGCGGCCTTTGCGCCAAGATGGAACGTCGCCACCCCCATGTTTTCGGCGCGCATGCCTTCGGCGCGGCCGGCCGGCGCGACGCCGAAGCGGCACGCCGCGACTGGGACGCCATCAAGGCGGCGGAAAAGCCGAGGGATTCGGCGCTCGACGGTGTGGCGCGCGCCCTTCCCGCCTTGCTTCGGGCCGGGAAACTGGCGGCGCGCGCTGCCCGCACCGGCTTCGACTGGCCGGATGCCGCCGGCCCGCGGGCCAAGATCGACGAGGAACTGGCCGAAGTGGCTGCGACCACGACGATCGAGGAACGCACGGAAGAAGTCGGCGATCTGCTGCTGGCCGTTGCCAATTATGCCCGCAAGCTTGGGGTCGAGCCGGAAAGCGCCCTTCGCGAAGCCAATGAAAAGTTTGAACGCCGCTTTCGCATCATCGAGCAATCTCCTGGATTCATGGAATTATCCATCGAAGAGCAGGAAAGGCTGTGGCAGCGGGCCAAAGCTGAGGGCCGACGCTAGAGATTGTGGAAGCGGCGCTCGGCGTCGGCGGTCAGGCGCACCTTCAGACGGATTTCGCCACCCTCCTCGCCTTGTTCGATCACTTCACCATTGGCGTTCAGCCAGGCGATGCGGCGGCCGTCCGACGGGTGCAGGCGCATGTCGACCATTCTGCCCCGCCCGTGCAGGCGCCCGGCAATCAGCGTCTTCAGCTCGGCGATGCCCTCGCCATCCCGTGCTGAGATCAGCGCGATGTCGGGGTTGCGCTCCATGCGTCGGGCAATTTCCGCATGTTGCTCCTCATCCAGCAGGTCGGCCTTGTTCCATGCCTCGATCAGGGGAACACGCCCTTCCCCTTCGGTCACACCAAGCGATTCCAGCACCTTCTGCACATCGGCTGCCTGAATGTCTGAATCCGGGTGCGAAATGTCGCGTACATGCACCAGCAGATCGGCTTCCACCACTTCCTCGAGCGTGGCGCGAAAAGCCGCCACCAGTTCGGTCGGCAGATCGGAAATAAAGCCGACGGTATCCGACAGGATGGCCTTCTGCTCGCCCGGAGTCGGGCCGGGCAGCTGCATCGCCCGCATGGTGGGATCGAGGGTGGCGAACAGAATGTCCTTCGCCAGCACTTCGGCATCGGTCAGCCGGTTGAACAGGGTCGATTTTCCGGCGTTGGTGTAGCCGACGAGCGCCACGACGGGGCTGGCCGTCCGTTTGCGCCTTGCTCGGTGCAAAAGCCGCGTCCGTCGAACGGTTTCCAGTTCTTTCTTCAGATGGGAAATGCGGTTTCGCAGCAGACGGCGGTCGGTTTCGATCTGGGTTTCGCCCGGCCCCCCCAGAAAGCCGTAGCCGCCGCGCTGGCGTTCGAGGTGGGTCCAGCTTCGCACCAGCCGCCCGGCCTGGTATTCGAGATGCGCCAGTTCCACCTGCAACCGGCCCTCGGCGGTGGCCGCGCGCTCGCCGAAGATTTCGAGGATCAGCCCGGTGCGGTCGATGATCTTGGCGCCGAGCGCCTTTTCCAGATTCTTCTGCTGAATCGGCGAAACCGCGCAATCCATCACCACCAGTTCGGCTTCAAGCGCCTGCACGGCGCCATGCAGTTGTTGCAACTGCCCTTTGCCGAGAAGCGTTGCCGGCGACAGTTGCCGCAGTTTCAGCGACAGCGCATCGCGCACATCGAGCCGGATCGCCAGCGCCAGGCCGCGAAGCTCCTCGATTCTGGCCGCGGCGCTGCGTCCGCCCGCCGCTCCGGGGAACAGCGGGTGCACCAGCAGGGCCGGCGTGCCGACGCTGCCTTCGTCGAAGTCTTGACGGCCGTTCGCCGCAAGCCGGCCAGGCGAGTCGCCCGGGGGCTGATTCAAGCTTCGTCGTCCGCTTCGGATTGCTCGAACAACTGCACCGGCGCGATCGGCATCACCGTTGAAATGGCGTGCTTGTAGACCAGTTGCGAGTGGCCGTCCCGACGAAGCAGGACGGAGAAGTTGTCAAACCAGGCGATCATGCCCTGCAATTTCACCCCGTTCACCAGAAACATGGTGACGGGAACCTTCTGCTTGCGAACCGCGTTCAGAAACACATCCTGTAGATTGTTTCCCTTGTCTCCAGCTTTTGCCTTGCTGACTTCGGCCATTTCGTTTCTTCCAGCCTTGGCGGACAGTGGCGCCCGCTCCCGCGTCGTTGCCCGACGTCGGCCGGCCCCCTGTCGGGGCCTTGGGCATATCTAGGTGGTGAAGGCGGCCGGCACAACCGTCGACTTCGGCGCTATTCGTCGCCGTCGCGGTCCTGTTCGGTAATTCCAAGCGCCTTCAGCTTGCGGTGCAGGGCCGAGCGCTCCATGCCGATGAAGGCGGCGGTGCGGCTGATGTTGCCGGAAAAACGGCGGATCTGCACCTTCAGATATTCGCGTTCGAAGGCCTCGCGCGCTTCCCGAAGCGGGGTGGCCATGATCGCGCGCGCCGCCTGGCCCGGCATCAGGCGCGCCGGCTCTGTGGTCAGTTCGGGCGGGAGCTGTTCAAGGTCGATGTGACCGCCGCCGTCCGCCGGCGCCAGGATCAGCGTCCGCTCGACGATGTTCCGCAACTGGCGGACATTTCCCGGCCAGTCGTAGGCCTGCAAGGCCGCCAGCGCCTCCGCGCCGATGGCCGGCGTTTTCATGCGCCGCTCGTTGGCAAGCCGGGCCAGGAAATATTCGACGAGATGGGGAATATCCTCGCGGCGTTCGGAGAGCGGCGGCAGTCGCACCGGGACCACGTTCAGACGATAGTAGAGATCTTCGCGGAAGCGGCCGGTCTGGATTTCGGCGGCCAGATCGCGCGCCGTCGCCGACACCACCCGCACATCGACCTTCACCGAACGCGTGCCGCCGACGCGCTGGAAGCTCTGATCGGTCAGCACGCGCAGGATTTTGGCCTGGGTGGTGAGCGGCATATCGGCCACTTCGTCGATGAAGAGCGTGCCGCCATCGGACACTTCGAGGAGGCCGCGCCGCACCAGTTCGCCGCCCTGCTCTTCCCCGAACAGTTCCTCCTCGACCCGGTCCGGTTCCATGCGGGCGGCGGCGACGACGACGAACGGCCGTTCCGCCCGCCCCGGCCACAGGTGCAGCAGGCGCGCCGCCACTTCCTTGCCCGATGCGGCCGGTGCCTGGATCAGCACCCGGCTGCCCGTCGCCCCCACCCGCTTGATGGTGGCGCGGACGCTGTTGATGGCCTGGCTGCTTCCGGT
>CAYYGQ010000096.1:0-7350 GCA_964471485.1 uncultured Sandaracinobacter sp.
ACGTGACCCGCGAGGTTATCCGTTATGTTGCCGGTCTCAACGGCAGGCTCGATCTGTTCGACAGGAGCTGGAACTGGAACGCCTATTATCAGGCGGGCATCGCCAAACCGCACGAACAGGGCGGGTATGTTTCGAAGAATGCCAATGTCACCTTGGCGACGGATGCGGTTTTCGCGCCGGCAGGGAATGCGGCCGGCATCGCGGCTGGCACGATCGTCTGCCGGTCTAGGCTGACGGACCCGACCAACGGCTGCGTTCCCATGAACAGGATCGGCATGGGAGGCATTACCCAGGCCGCGCTGGACTACATCTTTACCAACGAACAGCCGTATCGCGACCAGAGATTGCGGCAGGATGTTGCGTCGCTGGATTTCAGCGGGGAATTGTTCGATCTGCCGGCCGGGCCGGTCGCGGTCGCTTTCGGCGGTGAGTGGCGCCGGGAGAAGATCAACGGTTTCGTAAAACCTAAGTATAATTCAGGATGACTTTACGGAAATTACAAGGTAAACGTTGGCGAATATAACGTGAAAGAAGCGATTTCTGGAAATCGCCATTCCTGTATTTCGTGGACTTGATATAAATACCGCTGGCCGTTTCACGGATTACAGCACCTCTGGGTCCGTCCAGACATGGAAGGTGGGGGCCACTTATAGTCCGATTGCCGATATCAAGTTCCGCGGCACGCTGAGCCGCGATATCCGCGCTCCGAATCTGGATGAGTTGTTCGCGGCTGGTACGGCGCGCAGCAATTCCGTCACGATCGGCGGGGTGCAGATGCCGTTCGTCGGCAATCAGACCGGAAATCCCAATCTGCAACCGGAAATCGCCAAAAGCTGGAGCGTCGGGACGGTGCTGTCGCCCGGGTTCGCTCCGGGGTTGAACGTCTCCGTCGACTATTATGATATTCGTGTGACCGATGCGATCGGCGCGCTTCATCCGCAGGTGGTGGCGGATCTCTGCTATCTGCAGAATGTCCAGAGTCAATGCCCGAATCTGATCTTCGAAGACGTGAACGGCGTGCCGGTATTGCGGGTGATTCACACCGAACCGATCAATTTCAGCAGCCAGAAGGCAAGGGGGCTTGATATCGAGGCCAGCTACCGTTTCGATCTGGACCGGATATTCCCCAGCGCGCCCGGCACCCTCAACATCCGCGGCCTTGCCACCCATTATATCGAGAATCTCACCGATCCCGGATTCGGCGCTCCGGTCGAGACATCCGGCATGAACTGGAGCTTCCGCGGCGGCCCGCCGAAATGGTCCTATCGGATCATGACCACCTATCAGGCGGACCGTTTCCTGTTCGGCCTGATCGGACGCGGAGTCAGCGGCGGCAAATACGACAACGCCTTCATCGAATGCCAGACCAACTGCCCCGCCTCGACGGCCGAACATCCAACGATCAATACCAACCGTATCGCCGGCGCCTTCTATCTGGACACCACGCTCGGCTACACGTTCGATACCGGGGTGGAGACAGCACCGGGGAATTGCAACTCTCGATTCGCAATCTCTTCAACACGGATCCGGTGCTGACGGCCAACGGGCCAACGGGCCAGAACATGGTTCCCAACCCGCAGACGTCTCGCGGGCTGTATGATCTGCTGGGCCGGACGTTTCGGATCGTTGCCCGGTTCAAATATTGACCGCGAGGCGGAGCGGCGCGCCGCTCCGCTCCGCCTCATGTGGCCGGCGCTTTCTTCGTGCCGGCCCGGCCGTCAATCCTGTTTCTGTCCCGGCGCAGGGATTGCCTGCCATGCCCGGACCTTCCCCGTTCAAGGCGGCCTGCGGTCGGGCGGGGGATTTGCCGATGCCGGACGGTTTCGCTCGCGTTTGTCGCCGTGATCCTGCATGGAGGCCGTCCGCGAGCATCGGATCGGAGGGACAGGGCGTTGGTTGGTGCGTAAATGACGGAAGCGTTCAAGCCGACCCAGGTGCAACTGATCCTGGCCGGCGAGCAGTTGTTCGCCGAACACGGCATCGAAGGCTGTTCCCTGCACCAGATCGCCACGCGCGCCGGTCAGGCGAACAACACCGCCGTCCATTACCATTTCGGTTCGCGCGAAAGCCTGGTGGCGGCCATTTCCACCTATCGGGTCCAGCAGCTCGACCGCCTTCGCGCCCGGCATCTGCGCCGGCTGCTGCGGCGCCCGGAAAAGCCACGGCTTCGTGAACTGCTGGAAGTGCTGCTTCTTGTGCAACTGGAGATCGCCGACGAGCGGGGGCGGCATCCCTACGCGCATTTCATGGTCCAGTATCTGTTGCGTTATCGGCCGCTCGGCATGCCCCACGCCAGCGACCGGCAAGGCGCCGGCAATCGCACCCTCTACCGCCTGATCCATATGATCGAGGCCGAGCTTTCGTGGCTGCCTTCGCACGTCGTCCGCCAGCGGCTCGAATTCCTGCACCTGTCCTTTCTTGCCATGCTGGCGCGCCACGACAGTGCCCGCGCCCGCCGGCACGAGGCGGTCCCGCTTGCCACGGCGGAGTCCGCTCGCCCGGAGCCTTCGCTCGCCGGGAAGGCGGACGAGATGATCGACATGATCCTGGTGGCGATCCAGGTGCCGTCCGCCGGTTGAACGGGCCGGGAAGCCGGGCTCGGAGGGCGGGCGAATCCTCCGGTTGATGAAATTATACTGAAAAACAATAAGATAGATCACACGTTCCGTGGTCGCCGTCTCCTCGTGGCTTGCGGCCGCCGCCGTTATTCAGCCTGGATAAATTGTTTCATTTAATTCTGTTGACTTTTTCAGGACGCGTGGCATGAATCGCAATCCTGCTCGAGGGTGCAATTATTCAGGCGACTTCCGAGGCGTGGGCATGGACGTGACATGGACGTGGGCATGAGGGATTTCCGCGCGCTCGGGGCGCGAAACGAAGAGGGGAAATGCAATGCGTGCGAGCGAAATATCGGGGAATCGGCCGTCTGCTTCGGAAGCGCGGCCTGAGCGGATCGGGCGGTTGGGCCGCCGGCTGTGCATGGCCCTGCTGCTGGCCGGCGCCGGCGGCCTTGCCGTGCCGCCCGCCCATGCCCAGGATGCCGCCGCTTCCGGCGACGGGGCGGTGCGGGGGGACATCATCGTTACCGGTTCGCGCATCGTTCGCGACGGCTATGAAGCGCCGACCCCGGTGACGGTGGCGACGACGGAAAACCTGCTCGCTTCCACCCCCTCGAACATTCCGGATGCGCTCAACAAGCTGCCGCAGTTCCAGAATTCGTCCAGCCCGTCGCGCAGTTCGCACAATTTCGCCAACACCGCCGCGCACGGCAATGTGCTCAACCTGCGCAGCCTCGGCGGGCTGCGGACGCTGGTGCTGTTCGACGGGCACCGCGTGCCGCCCACCACCTTTCTCGGCACCGTCGACACCAACGTCATCCCCAATCTGCTGATCGAGCGGGTCGACATCGTCACCGGAGGGGCGTCCGCCGCCTATGGTTCGGACGCCGTGTCGGGCGTCGTCAATTTCGTTCTCGACCGCAAGTTCACCGGGATCAAGGGCGTGGCCCAGGGCGGGATTTCGCAGCGGGGCGACAATCTGAACCAGCGCTTTGGGCTTGCCGGCGGGTTCGACTTCGCCGACAATCGCGGCCACATCCTGCTGAGCGGCGAATATTCCCGTTACGACGGCATGCTGCGCTCCGACCGCGAGGCCGGACGGCAGGGCTATACCTATGTCGGCAGCAATGCTTCCTGCGTCAACCCCAATCCGACGACGGATCCGAATGCGTGCCGGCCGGGCGGCTCGCTCAACCCCTATGACATATTTTCGCATGTCCTCATCACTTCATCCAACCAATATGGTTTGATTTCCGCCGGTCCCTATGCCGGCTACCGGATGAACGAGAGCGGCGACGGAGTGGTGTTGTTCAATCGCGGCACCGCCATGGGCACGACGGGCTATGGCCTCGGCGGCGACGGCTATGCGATTTCGCCCGAAACCCAGGCCAACGCGCCCTACAAGACCTATCAGGCCTATGGCCGCCTCAGCTATGAAATCGCGCCCGAGATCGAGGTTTACGCGGAAGGCAGTTTCACGCGCAGCGATCTTCGCTATGTCTCGCTGGGCAACAGCCTGGCCCCGCCTCAGGGGGGCGTGCTGTTCAGCGGCAACCCCTATCTTCCGGCCGAGGTGGAGGCGGCCTTCACGCCGACGAGCCAGTCGATCACCATTGCCCGCTACGGCGCGCATCTACCTTCCCCGATCACCAGCGAGCGGACCGATTACTGGGAAGCGAGCGCCGGCATCGAAGGCGGTTTTGGAAACTGGACGTGGGATGCGAACTATCGGCACGGCTCGTCCAGCTTCCACGTCGCCCAGCGCGGGCTGTGGGACTGGCGGCATTTCTATGCGGCGGTCGATGCCGTGCGCGACCCCGGCACGGGCAATATCGTCTGCCGGGCGACCCTCGACCCGGATCCGGCCATCGCCAGCCGTTACGCCGGCTGCCAGCCGCTCAACATTCTGGCGGCCGGAAGCGACTATATGAACCAGCCTGGTTATGCCTATGCGACCGGCACGTCCCGCTATCAGGCGAAAAACACCCAGGACGCCTTTTCCGTCAACGTCGACGGCACCCTGTTCGAGCTTCCGGCCGGCCCGCTTTCGCTGGCGTTCGGCGCCGAATACCGCCGTCAGAAGCTGGACCTGACCAGCAACGCCGACCCGGCGCTGCTCGACACCGCCGCCGAGCGGGCCGAATATTTTGCCGGCCTTCGCGGCGTTTCGCCTTCCGTGCTCTTTTATTATCTGACCAATGTCGGGGTCGCCCATGGCCGGCAGAATGTGAAGGAAGCCTATGGCGAACTCGCGGTGCCGCTTCTGAAGGACGTGCCCTTCTTCCAGAGCCTCGATCTGAACGGCGCGATCCGGGTCACCGATTATTCCACGTCCGGCACCGTCACCACCTGGAAGCTCGGCGCCACCTGGCGGCCGGTCGAGGACCTGCTGCTGCGCGTGACCCGCTCGCGCGATATCCGCGCGCCCAATCTCTACGAGCTTTTCGCCGGCGACCAGAGCGCGATCGGCCTGCTGAACGATCCGGTAAGCGGCATCAGCCAGAATGTGCCGCAGGTGAGCGGCGGCAACCCCGGCCTGAAGCCGGAGGTAGCGAACACATGGACGATCGGTGGCGTCGCCACGCCGTCTTTCCTGCCGGGGTTCAGCGTCTCGGCCGACTATTACCGGATCAGGCTGGATGGAGCGATCGGCAGCCTCACCTTGGCGCAGATCATCGACAACTGCTATTCGAGCGGCGGTTCCGCCCCCGAGTGCAGCCTCATCACCCGCCCCACACCCACGGATTTCCCGACCCAGGTGCGGGTGGCGCCGGCGAACATCGCCTCGTTGAAAACCTCGGGAATCGACTTCGACATGAGCTATCGAAGCCGTCTCGGCGAGGGGGCGCTGGCGCTTCGGGCCTATGCGTCGCGGCTGATCGGCTATGAAAGCCAGCAATGGGCCGGCGCGCCCGTCCTTCGCTTCGAGGGAATCAATGTCGTCGGCAGCAACCCGCAGGCGTTCCCGAAATGGCGGGGAAGCCTGTTCGTGGATTACAGCATCGGCGCCTTCGGAGTCTCGCTTGCCGAGCAGTATGTCGGCAGCATGAAGCTCGGCATCCCCGGCTCTCCCGACAGGTTCGTTCACCCGGATGTCGGGTCGGTATGGTACACCGACCTGACGCTTCGCGCCGATGTTCCGGCGCAGGGCGGAAACCTGCAACTGTTCCTTACCGTCAACAATCTGTTCGACCGCTCGCCGCCGCTGATTCCCGGCACGACTCCGGGCGCCAACATGCCCACCAACTTCACCGTCTACGATTCGGTGGGCCGCGCCTTCACGGCTGGCGCTCGCTTCAGCTTCTAGGGCGGGACGGTGGAACGGAGCATGCCGTCACCCCGCATTTCCGCGCGCGGAGCATGGCGGCCCCTCATCGCGGTTGTGCCGGCGCTGCTGCTTTGCGGCACGATGCTGGCAACGCCGTCGGTGGCGGCGCAAGGCATCGAGCGGCCGGAGACGGTGGCGGGCGCCGCCACGGAGGCGGGGACTCCTCGGGCGATCCATTATGGCCGCACGCCCGAGGAGTCTCCGCCTCCGGTCTGGCCGCAGGAGATCAGGCCGCCCGAGGGGGCGCCGAACATCATCGTTATCATCACCGACGATGTCGGCTTCGGCGCCGCCAGCTCGTTCGGCGGCCCGGTTCCGACGCCGACCTTCGATGCCCTCGGCGCCGAGGGCCTGCGCTTCAATCGTTTCCACACCACCGCCATCTGTTCGCCGACGCGCGCCTCGCTGCTGACCGGGCGCGACCCGCATGAAGTCGGCATGGGCTATGTGGCCAACTGGGCGACGGGCTATCCCGGCTACAACAGCGTCATTCCGAAATCCGCCGGCACCATCGCCCAGATCCTGAAGGCGAACGGCTACAACACCGCGATGATCGGCAAAGGGCACATCACGCCGGAATGGGAGTTGAGCCCGGCCGGTCCCTTCGACCGCTGGCCGACCGGGCTTGGCTTTGAATATTTCTATGGCTTCCTCGGCGCCGACACCAGCGGCTTCGAACCGAGCCTGGTCGAAAACACCACGCCGGTGGCGCCGCCGGAGGGCGACGACTATATTCTCGACCGGGATTTGGCGGACCGCGCCATCGACTGGATTCGCCAGCATCAGGCGGTAGCACCCGACAAGCCTTTCTTTCTCTATTTCGCCACCGGAACCGCCCACGCGCCGAACCATGCGCCGAAAGAATGGCTCGAACGCTTTCGCGGCAATTTCGACGAAGGCTGGGATGTGCTGCGCCAGCGAACGGTTGCCCGGCAGAAGCAACTGGGGGTCATTCCGCCCGGAACGGACGATGCGCCGCGCCCCGAAACCCTGCCGCGCTGGGACAGCCTTCCGCCCGAGGCGCGGCGCCTTTATGCCCGCTATATGGAGGCCTATGCCGCCTCTCTTTCCTTCGCCGACCATGAAATCGGCCGCGTGGTCGATGCCGTGCGCGACAGTCCGGCGGCCGACAACACCCTCATCCTCTATATCCAGGGCGACAACGGGGCGAGCGCGGAAGGCAGTTTCGACGGCAAGCTCTACGAGCAGTCGGCCCTTTCGGGAGTGCGGGAATCGATCGACTATGCGCTGGAGCACATCGACCTGATCGGCACGCGCGACGCCTACAATCTCTATACGGGCGGCTGGGGCTGGGCGATGAACGCGCCGTTCCCCTGGGCGAAGCGTTATGGCTCGCATCTGGGCGGGTTGCGAAATCCGCTGGTGGTTTCCTGGCCCGGGCATATTCGGACCGGCGGATTGCGCACGCAGTTCACCGATGTGAGCGACATTCTGCCGACGCTT
>CAYYGQ010000097.1:0-7322 GCA_964471485.1 uncultured Sandaracinobacter sp.
ACCATCGAATGGCAGGGCCGGAACATCTGGGGGGCGACCGCTGGAATGCTGGTCAATCTGGCGGCGAAACTGGCATGAAGCGGCTCGACCCGGCCGTCTTTGCCGCCATGCCCGGCTTCCCCCGCCTGCTGGCGGCGCTCGATGCGGCGAACGGCGGGGTGCGGCTCGTCGGCGGCGCCGTCCGCGACCATCTGCTGGGGCACCAGGTCGCCGATGTCGACCTGGCGACGCGCCTGCCGCCGGCGCTGGTGATGGAACGGCTGGAAGCGGCCGGAATCCGCGCCGTTCCAACCGGAATCGCCCATGGCACCATCACCGCCGTCACCCATGGCACCCCCTATGAAGTGACGACGCTGCGCCGCGACGTGCAAAGCTTCGGCCGCCACGCCGAAGTCGCCTTCACCGACGACTGGAAGGCCGACGCCGCCCGCCGCGACTTCACCCTGAACGCGCTCTACGCCGACCCGGAAAGCGGCGAACTCTTCGACTATTTCGGCGGTCTCGACGATCTCGCCCAAAGGCGGGTGCGCTTCATCGGCGACCCGTTGCAGCGCATCGCCGAGGATCATCTGCGGATCCTGCGGTTTTTCCGCTTTACCGCGCGCTTCGCGCCGGCGCCCGACGCCGAGGGCCTCGCCGCCTGCGCGCTTCGCGCCAACGACCTGATGGCGCTCTCGCGCGAGCGCATCCGCGACGAACTGCTGAAGCTGCTGGCGCTCCCCGACCCGGCGCCGACGGTCGGCGTGATGCTGCGGCATTCGATCCTTCGCCCGGTGCTGCCGGAAATCGAAGCGGGGGCGACGGCGGCGCTCGAACGGCTGATCGCCGCCGAACGGGCGGCCGGGGTGGCGGCCGAAGCGGGGGACAGCGGCCTGCGCCGCCTGGCCAGCCTGCTGCCCCGCCAAGCCGAAACCATGGCAGAGGTCGCGGCGCGGCTGAAGCTTTCGAACGCGGCGCGCCGCCGCCTGCTGGCCATGGCCGAGCAAGGCGCCGTCCCCGCAGACCCGCGCGCCCTCGCCTACCGCATCGGCGGCGCCGCCACGCTCGACCGGCTGCTGCTCGATTCCGATCCGCGCGCTGCCGCCTGGGCCGGAACGCTGCGCGCCTATCGGCCGCCGGGGATGCCGGTGTCCGGGCGCGACCTCATCGCCATGGGGCTGGCGCCCGGTCCCGAGGTGTCGCGCCGGCTGGCCGAGGTAGAGCAGCGCTGGATCGACCGCGGCTTCCCGGCCGAGCGCGCGCGGGTGCTGGCCATCGCCAGGGACGTGCTCGGGCTGCGCTGACACGCTTTGCTTTGCCGCCGGCCGACCCCATATCGCCGCCATGCGTATTTCCGTTCTCGACCAGGCGCCGATCGCCGACACCGGCAGCGGCGGGCAGGCGCTCCGCAATTCGCTCGAACTGGCGGCGCTGGCCGACTCGCTCGGCTACCATCGCTTCTGGATGGCCGAGCACCACGCCACGCCGTCGCTGGCCTCGGCCTCGCCCGAACTGATGCTGGCGGCGCTGGCCATGACCACCGGGCGAATCCGCCTCGGCAGCGGCGGCGTCATGCTGCCGCATTATTCGCCGTTCAAGGTGGCGGAAAATTTCTCGATGCTGGCCGGCCTTGCCCCCGGCCGCATCGACCTCGGCCTCGGCCGCGCCCCCGGCTCCGACCAGCGCACCGCCTATGCCCTGCAACAGGACCGCCGCCAGCACGCCCCCCTCGCCTTCCCCGAACAACTGGACGAACTGCTCGGCTATTTCGACGACAGCCTGCCGGAAAGCCATCCGTTCCGCCATCTGGCGGCGACGCTTCCGGGCGGCACGCTTCCGGGCGGCGAGCAACCGGAAATCTGGCTGCTCGGCTCCAGCGCCGACAGCGCCGTCCTCGCCGGCGCGCGCGGGCTTCCCTACTGCATCGCCGACTTCATCGCCGGCGAAGTGCCGCACCTCGCCGAACTTTACCGCGCCCATTTCCAGCCGTCGCCGCGCGCCGCTTCGCCGCAATTGATGGTGTGCAGTTGGGTGGTCGCCGGCGAAACCGCCGAACAGGCCGAACGGCTGGCCGCGCCGGCGCGGATGCTGATGGCCCTGCTGCGGCAAGGCCGGCTGATCGCCGTTCCCGATTCCGACACCGCCCTTGCCTGGCTGGCCGAGCACGACGACGGAGCGGCGGCAGCGGGCCGGCGCACCATCACCGGCAGCGCCGCCGACTGCCAGGCGGCGCTGCTGCGAAAGGCCGAGCGCTACGGCGCCGACGAACTGATGCTGGTGAACATCCTGCACGACCATCGGGCGCGGCTTGAAAGCTATCGGCTGATGGCGGCGGCGTTTGGCGAATTTCTGGCGCCGGCCACGGCAAACACCGCCGGCCGCTGAAACCAGTCCGGCCGCGCCTGGCTCGCAAGTGCCTCGCAAGCGCGGCCGGATCGAAAACGGCGCTTCTTCGATCGGGTTCCCGGTCAGTTCACCTCGCCGTCGGCGGCGATATAGGCAACCACGTCGGCGCGCTTCTGCGCGTCGGGGATGCCGGCGAAGGCCATCGTCGTTCCCGGCACCATGGCGCTCGGCTTTTCCAGATATTTGAACAGATTGTCTTCCGTCCAGACGATGTTGCTCGCCACCATCGCCTTCGAGAATTTGAAGTTCGGCACTTCCGCGGCCTTTTCGCCGACGATGCCGTAGAGCGACGGGCCGACCCGGTTCTGCCCCTGCTTGACGGTGTGGCAGGCGCCGCACTGGGTGAACACCTTCTTGCCGGCCGCGGCGTCGCCGGTCAGCCCGGCGACGATGACGGCGCCGCCGGCGGGGGCGGCGGCCGCAGGAGCAGCCGCAGGAGCAGCGGCGGCTTCAGGGGCGGCGGCTTCGGGGGCGGCTTCGTCGGCGGCAGCCGCTTCGCCTTCGGCGGCTTCGGGGACGGCAATGGCGCCATTGTCCATCGCCATCTCGGCGTCGCCAAGCGCGGCGTTGGGGTTGACCGGCTCGGCCGTCTGTTCCGCCGGCTGCGAACCGCAGGCCGCCAGCAGCAGCATCGCCGTCATCAATCCAAACGCGGGTACGAACTTCCTGGTCATCTTCTTCTCCGTTCCTCTGTCATTCCTCGCCCCGGCCCTCAGTCACACCGGCCGGTCCCGTAAAGCGGGCACTGCATAGAACTCTGAAAATCCCTTTGCAATGCACCTTCAGATGCGGGTTTCGAATGATCCGGGCCATCCGATTCCGCCTTGCCAGACGGCGCGCGCTGGAATATCTGCCCAGGCAGTTTTTGCCCGGGCATGGAAATATGGACGGTTTTTATCGAGCGGGCAGCCTGCTCCCGCGCACTTCTCTCGGCTATCTGCTGCGACGCGCCAGCAAACTCGGCACCGCCCGTTCCGAGGCGGCGTTCGAGGGGCTGGAAATCAGCTTCACCCAGTGGATGGTGCTGGCCCTGGTGAACCGGCGCATGGCGGCGACCAGTTCCGAACTGTCGCGCGAACTCGGCCACAACAGCGGCGCCATGAGCCGCCTCATCGACCAGCTCGAAGAGCGCGGCCTGCTGACACGGGCGGCGGACAGCAGCGATCGCCGGGTGTTCCGCCTGGAGACGACCGCGACCGGCAGCGCCATGGTGGCCGACCTCGGCATCCGGGTGGTGGACTCGTGGAACGAAATCCTGCGTGGCTTCGACGGCTCCGACATCAGCCGTCTCATCGAACTGCTGGACCGGCTGGTGACGCGGCTGGAAGCGATCGAAGCGCAGGCGGAAAGCTGATATGACCCGCAAAAGATCCAAAGCGGCCCTGCTGCCGCTGCTGCTTCCGGCCCTGCTGCCGGCCCTGCTTCTGGCCGGCTGCGCCGCGCCCGAGGCGCGGCTGGCGGTGGCGCCGGTCGATCCGGGCGCGCTGGGGCTTGGCGGCGGCGGGGGCGGCGCCGGCGGCACCATCGCCAGCGACTGGTGGACCGCCTTCGACGACCCGCAACTGAACCGGATCATGGCCGACGCGCTGGCGCACAGCCCGACGCTCGAAAGCGCGCTGGCGCGCCTCAGGCTGGCGGAAAGCGGCGTCGCCGCCATCGCCGCCAGCCGGCAACCGCAACTGGCCGTGAACGGCAGCGAAATGGTGCAGCGGTTGAGCGAGGTCTATATGATCCCGCCGCCCTATGGCGGCAGCGTCCGCGCCGTCGGCGAATTGACCGCCAACCTCGGTTACGACCTCGATTTCTGGGGCCGCCAGGCCGATCGCGTTCACCAGGCCCGCGCCAGGGCCGGGGCGGCGGCGCTCGATGTCGCCGCCGCCCGGCTGGCCCTCGCCGGAGCGGTCGCCCAGGCCTATGTCGAGCTGGCGCGCGCCGAGCGTTCCATCGCCAACGCCGAGGCGATGATCGAAACGCGCGACCGCTCGATCCGGCTGCTGCAAATCCGCTCGGACAACAGGCTCGACAGCGACGTCGATCTGCGCGCCGCCGAGATCCTTGCCACCGAGGCGCGGCAGACGCTGCTGCGGGCGCGCACCGACCGCGAAGCCGCCACCCACGCCCTGGCGCTTCTGGCCGGAGCAGGGGCGGACTATCCGGCCGGCATCGGTCCCACCCATTTGTCGATGGACCGGCTGGCGCCGCCGGCCGAGGCGCTGCCGGCCGATCTGCTGGCCCGCCGACCCGACATCCTTGGCGCCCGAATGGCGATCGAAGCGGCGGCGGCCGGGCGCGAAGTGGCGCGCAAGGCCTTCTATCCGAACATCAATCTGGCGGCGCTTACCGGCCTTCAGGCCATGGGTCTCGACAAGCTGCTGACCGGCGGCGCCTTCACCGCCGGCGCCGGCGCCGCCATCCACCTGCCGATCTTCGACGGCGGCCAGTTGCGCGCCGGCTATGCCGGAGCCACCGCCAGCCTCGACTCGGCGGTCGCCGGCTATAACGAAGCCGTGCTGACCGCCATCCGCGAGGCCGCCGACGCCTCCACCCGCGCCGCCGCCCTTGCCGACGATCTCGGCATGCAGCGCGAGGCCACCGCCGGCCTGGCCGAACTGCGGCGGCTTGGCGAAGTCCGCTTCGACAGCGGCCTCGGCTCCCGACTCGACCTGATCGACGCCGACATGCGCCTGCTGGCGGCGCGCCAGCGGACGATCGACCTGGAGGCCGGCCGGGCCAGCGCCCGCATCCGCCTGCTGGTGGCGCTCGGCGGCGGCTTCGAGACCGATCCGCGCGGCGCCACAGCAGAGGAAAACGCGCCAGAGGAAACCGAGTCGGCCCGCCAACGGAACAGCCCACGGGGAAACAGGGAATGACAGAGCACAGCGCAACCGCCGACGACGCCAACGAACCCCGCCCAGCCGAATCCCAGGCGGCCGAACCCCCAACGACGGGCCGCGGCCACCCCGAGGCGCGCCGGAAATGGCTGCTGCTGATCGGCGTGCTGGTGCTGGCCGCGGCCATCGCCTTCGCCATCTGGGAACTGTTCCTCAGCCCCCCCAGCGAAACCACCGACGACGCCTATGTGGCCGGCGACGTGGTGGCGGTGACGGCGCGCGACCCCGGCACCGTCATCGCTCTTTACGCCGACGACACCGAGCGCGTGCTGGCCGGCCAGCCGCTGATCGACCTCGACCCCACCAGCGCCGATGTCGAGCTGGAAGCGGCGGCGGCGCAACTGGGGCAGGCGGTGCGCGGCGTGCGCGGCCATTTCTCGGCCGTCGATTCGGCGCAGGCGCAGCGCGTCCAGGCGCGGGCGGAACTGGCGCAGGCCAACGCCAATCTCGCCCGCCGTCAGAAGGCCGCCAGCGAAGGCGCCGTCTCGGGCGAGGAACTGGCGCACGCCGCCGACGCCGTGAAACTGGCGGAAGCGGCGCTGGTGCTGGCCGAAAGCCGGGTGGCGCAGGCGGAGACCCAGGTGCAGGGCGCCAGCATCCGCGACAATCCGGCGGTGCTGGCGGCCATCGCCAACTACCACCGCGCCGCCATCCGCCGCAGCCATATGCAGATCACCGCCCCCGTGGCCGGCACCCTCGCCAAGCGCAACGTGCAGATCGGCCAGCAGGTCGGCGTCGGCACGCCGCTGATGGCGGTGGTGCCGCTGGAACGAGTCTGGGTCGACGCCAATTTCCGCGAAACGCAACTGGCCGACATGCGCCTCGGCCAGCCGGTGAAGCTCGTCTCCGACATCTATGGCGACAAGGTGGAATTCCACGGCCGGGTGGTCGGTCTCAGCGCCGGCAGCGGTTCCGCCTTCGCGCTGCTGCCGCCGCAGAACGCCAGCGGCAACTGGATCAAGATCACCCAACGCCTGCCGGTGCGAATCGCCCTCGATCCGCGCGAACTGGCCGAACATCCCTTGCGGATCGGCCTGTCGGTGAAGGTGACGGTGGACACCAGCGACCGCTCCGGCTCGGCGCTCGGCCGCATCGCCGAGGGGGCGCTGGCGACTTCGCCCGCCCTCGACCTGAAGGTGGAGGCAGACATCGCCCGCATCATCGCCGCCAACACCGGCAAGCCTGCATGAGCAGCGCCGCCGCCGGCACGCCCGCCGAGGCGCCCATGCAGGGCGCCCAACTGGCGCTCGTTTCCTTCGCGCTGGCGCTCGGCACCTTCATGCAGGTGCTCGATTCCACCATCGCCAACGTGTCGCTGCCGACGATCGCCGGCAACCTCGGCGCCAGCACCAGCCAGGGCAGCTGGGTGGTGACGTCGTTCGCGGTGGCGAACGGAGTAACCGTACCGCTGACCGGCTGGCTGATGGGCCGCTTCGGCGTGGTCCGCACCTTCATCGCCTCGGTCACGCTGTTCACCATCGCCTCGCTGCTCTGCGGCCTCGCCTGGAGCCTCGAATCGCTGGTGTTCTTCCGCGTGCTGCAAGGCGCCGTATCCGGGCCGATGATCCCCGGCAGCCAGGGGCTGCTGATGTCGATTTTCCCGCCGAACCGGCGCTCGACGGCGTTCGGAGTGTGGTCGATGACCACGCTCATCGGCCCGGTCGTCGGTCCGATCCTCGGCGGCTATATCTCCGACAACTACCACTGGAGCTGGATCTTCCTCATCAACGTGCCGGTGGGCATTTTCTGCGCCCTCGTCTGCTGGCGCGGCCTGAAAGCGCGCGAAACGCCGACCAGGAAGCTGCCGATCGACAAATTCGGCATCTTCCTGCTGTTCGTCTGGGTGGGGGCGTTGCAGATCATGCTCGACAAGGGCAAGGACGACGACTGGTTCCATTCGCCGCTGATCGTCGGCCTCACCATCGTCGCCGTCGTGGTCTTCCTCGTCTGGCTGGTCTGGGAACTGACAGAGGAGCATCCGGCGGTCGACCTCGGCCTGTTCCTGAGAAGCCGCAACTTCGCCGTCGGCACGCTGGTGTATTGCTT
>CAYYGQ010000098.1:0-7158 GCA_964471485.1 uncultured Sandaracinobacter sp.
CTTCGAATTCGCGCGGCCGCCCCTCCTTGTTCAGCAGCTTCACCGTATAGCTGTTGCGGATGTCGCCGTCCGACAGTTGCACGTAGAGGGGATTGCGCTCCTGGGCGACGGAAATGTCCATCCGCGTGCGGCCGGCCAGCGTGAACAGCATGCCGAGGCCGATGGCGACGAACAGGATGGCGTAGATGACGACGCGCGGCCGCAGCAGCGTCTTCCAGATGGAGCCGAGCGCTTCGCCGCGGGCTTCGGCGGCGTCGCGGCGAAGCGTGGTATAGCCGATCAGATCCTTGGGGCGGCCGAGCTTCCCCATCACGTCGTTGCAGGCGTCGATGCACAGCGCGCAGGTGATGCATTCCAGCTGCGGGCCGTTTCGTATGTCGATCCCCATCGGGCAGACGTTGACGCAGGCCATGCAGTCGACGCAGTCGCCGATGGTGTCGGGGCTGGCTTCCTTCTGCCGGACGGAACCGCGCTGTTCGCCGCGCCAGCCCTTGTAGGTGACGATGAAGCTGTCCTCGTCGAGCATCGCCGTCTGGATGCGCGGCCACGGGCACATATAGGTGCAGACCTGCTCGCGCATGTGGCCGGCCAGCCAGTAGGTGGTGCCGGTCAACAGCGCGATGGCGCCATAGGCGGCGTAGGGGGCGGTGCCGGTGACGAGTTCGCGCAGCAGGGTCGGCGCGTCGGCGAAATAGAATACCCAGGCGCCGCCGGTGGCGACGGCGATGAGAATCCAGACCAGATGCTTGGAGGCGCGCTTCAGGAATTTGGACACGCCCATCGGCGCCTCGTCCAGACGGATGCGGGCGTTGCGGTCGCCTTCGATCCAGCGCTCGACGGTCATGTAGAGGTCGGTCCACACCGTCTGCGGGCAGGCGTAGCCGCACCAGGCGCGGCCGACCGAGGTGGTGACGAGAAAGAGGCCGAGGCCGGCGAGGATGAGCAGGCCGGCGACATAATAGAATTCCTGCGGCCAGATTTCGATGGGGCCGAAATAGAAGCGCCGGTGGGCGAGGTCGACCAGCACGGCCTGGTCGGGCGAGAATTCGCCGCGATCCCAGCGGATCCAGGGGGTGGCATAGTAGATGCCGAGGGTGAACCACAGCATGAACCATTTGAAGCGCCGGAACGGTCCCGACACCTTTTTCGGGTGCACCTTGGTGCGCCCCTTGTAGAGGCTGGTCGGAGAGGGGAACTCCGGCTTTGCCCTGGATTTGACGGAAATGGGCATTCCTTTGGCTATTCTCCTCCGCCGAGGCTGTGCACATAGGCGGTCAACTGCCGGATGACCGAATCGGACAGCCGGCCCTGCCACGCCGGCATCACCCCGGCATGGGCGACGTTGATGCTGCCGTGGACCGAGGCGCGGTCGCCGCCGTAAAGCCAGATGGCGTCGGTCAGATCCGGGGCGCCGAGCGCGCGCACGCCTTTGCCGTCCGCGCCGTGGCAGGCGCTGCACTGTTCCTCGAAGATGGGCGCCCCTCGGGCGGCGAGGGCGGCGTCGTGCTGCTGCCTGGAAATGGACAGCACATATTCGGTTACTTCATTGATCTCCGGCTGTGTCAGCATTTCGTCGCGGCCGAAGGACGGCATCATCGAGATGCGGGTGTCGTCGTTGCCGGGCTGGCGGATGCCGTGGCGGATGGTGTCGTAGATGGCTTCGTAGTCGCCGCCCCACAGCCAGTCGTCGTCGTTCAGGTTGGGATAGCCGACGCTGCCGGCGGCGCCCGAACCGTGGCACTGCACGCAATGCAGCTGGAAGGCCGAGCGGCCGCCCTCGATGGCCGCTTGCAGCAGCCTGGGGTTGCGGCCCAGATCCTCGATGGCGATGCTTTCGATCCCCGCCAGTTCGGCGTCGCGCTGGGCGTGCAGCGCCGCCATCTGCGTTTCGATTTCGCTGCGCGTCGAATAGCCGAGCGTGCCTTTGGTATAGCCGCCCGGAATCGGCCAGGCCGGGTAAAGGATCACCCACAGCAGCGAAAAGGCGATGGTGGCGTAGAACACCCACAGCCACCAGCGCGGCAGCGGGTGGTTCAGTTCGACGATGCCGTCCCATTCGTGCCCTGTGGTTCCGGGACCTGTGATTCCGGGGCCGGCCGTCTCGGGGCTGGCCTTGTCTTTGCTGGGATTGCTCATTGCTCGACCTCGTCGTCCCGAAGCGGAATCCTGCTGGCGTCGTCGTGGGCGCTTTTCGCCCCCGGCCGGAAGGTCCAGCCGAGGATGACGATCATGACGACCGCCATGAAGACCAGGCCCCAACTGTCGGCGAAGGTGCGGAGTTGCTGATAGTCCATCCCCGCCTCCTCAGCGCCGGTTGTCGGCCGGGACATAGCTGTCGAAGTCGACCAGCGTTCCCAGCATTTGCAGATAGGCGACGAGGGCGTCCATTTCCGTCAGGCGTCCGGGGTCGCCGTCGAAATCGCGCACCTGCACCTTCGGATAGCGTTCTTCGAGGCCGCTCGAATCGCCGTCCGGGTCGGCTTGCGCCCGCAGGTCGGCGGCGGCGTTCTCGATCTGCGCCTCGGTATAGGGCACGCCGACGGTGCGGTTCGAGCGCAGGTGCGAGGCGATGTCGGGGACCGACAGCTGCTTTTCCTTCAGGAAGGCATAGGCGGGCATCACCGATTCCGGGACGACCGCCGTCGGCGCCACCAGATGCTGCACATGCCATTCGTCGGAATAGCGGCCGCCGACGCGCGCCAGATCCGGGCCGGTGCGCTTCGAGCCCCACTGGAACGGGTGGTCGTACATGCTTTCGGCGGCGAGGCTGTAATGGCCGTAGCGCTCGGCCTCGTCGCGGAACGGCCGGATCATCTGCGAGTGGCAGGCATAGCAGCCCTCGCGGATATAGATGTTGCGGCCGACCAGTTCCAAGGGCGTGTAGGGGCGCATCCCCTCCACCTTCTCGATGGTGTTGTCGAGAAAGAACATCGGGATCATCTGGATGGCGCCGCCGATGGAGACGGCGATCAGCGTCAGCACCGCCAGGATGGTGACGTTGCGCTCGACCTTGTGGTGGTTCTCGAAAATCATTGCGCTTGATCCTATTCGGCCGGTTGCGCGGCTGGCTGTTCGGGCCGGTCGGCGGCGGGGTCATAGGGCTGGCCGTTGTCGAGCGGCTCTTCGACGCGGAGGCGGCCCTTCGTCGTCATCCAGAAATTCCAGGCCATGAGCACGGCGCCGGCGAGGTAGAGCACGCCGCCGAGCGTCCGCATGATGTAATAGGGGTGCATGGCGGCGACCACTTCGGCGAAGGCATAGACCAGATAGCCCTCGGCGTTGAATTCGCGCCACATCAGCCCCTGCATGATGCCGGCCACCCACATCGAGGCGGCGTAGAGGACGATTCCCCCCATCGCCATCCAGAAGTGCCAGTTGATCATGCGCATCGAATACATGCGCTTGGTGCCGAACAGGCGCGGCGTCAGATAATAGATGCAGGCGAAGCTCATCAGGCCGTTCCAGCCCAGCGCGCCGGCGTGGACGTGGCCGATGGTCCAGTCGGTGTAGTGGGACAGCGCGTTCACGGTGCGGATCGACAGCAGCGGCCCCTCGAACGTCGCCATGCCGTAGAAGGCCAGCGCCGCCACGAACATGCGGATGATGGGATCGGTGCGGATCTTGTCCCAGGCGCCATCCAAGGTCATCAGGCCGTTGATCATGCCGCCCCAGCTCGGCATCCACAGCATCACCGAGAACACCATGCCGAGGATCTGCGCCCAGTCCGGCAGCGCGGTGAAGTGCAGGTGGTGCGGGCCGGCCCAGATATAGAGGAAGATCAGCGACCAGAAGTGGATGGTCGACAGCCGGTAGGAATAGATCGGCTTTCCGGCCTGCTTGGGGATGAAATAATACATCAGGGCAAGGAACGGCACCGTCAGGATGAAGGCGACGGCGTTGTGGCCATACCACCATTGCGTCAGCGCGTCCTGCACGCCGCCCCAGACCATATAGCTCTTGTCGGAAAAGCCGACCGGAACGGAGAGGTTGTTGACGATGTGCAGCAGGCCGACGGTGATGATGAAGCTCATGTAGAACCAGTTGGCCACATAGATGTGCGGTTCCTTGCGGCGGACGATGGTGCCGACATAGACGATGAAATAGGCCACCCAGACGATGGTGAGCCAGAGATCGACATACCATTCCGGCTCGGCATATTCCTTGGACTGGGTGATGCCGAAGACATAGCCCGAGGCGGCCAGCACCAGGAACAGCTGGTAGCCCCAGAACACGAACCAGGCGAGGCCGGGGGCGAACAGGCGCGCCCGGCAGGTGCGCTGCACCACCCAGAAGGAACTGGCGATGAGGACGTTGCCGCAAAGGGCGAAGATCACGCCCGAGGTGTGCACGGGGCGGATGCGGCCGAAGGTGGTCCATTCGAGGCCGAGGTTCAGCGCCGGCCAGGCGAGCTGGGCGGCGGCGATGACCCCGACCAGCAGCGCCACCACCGTCCAGCCGACGGTGGCGACGATTCCGGCCTTCACCACTTCGTCGTGGTAGCCGCCGTTCGAGCGGTCGGGAACGATCCACTCGCCGCGTTCGCCGGGGCGAAGCCGCCCGAGCGTGGTGACGGCGGCCAGGATGGCGGCGACGAGAATGATGACGCCGTGCACGGCGAAGCCGGCGGTCGTCGCCGTCGCGATCATGAACAGCGCCATCAATGCGAACAGCAGATAGACGCCGGCGGCAAAAAAGGCGGTCATAGGGTGCCCCAGTCCGAACAAGGCCGCCCGAAATCCAGCCCGGAATCCAGACGGCGGAATGCTTCCACAGATAGTTCCTTTGCGAACGGTAGCAGAAAAAACGCTTTGATCACGATCAAATTTGCTCCGGGTCGGCTGTGGCGGCCGGCCGGAAGACCGGCCGAATCCGCGCCCGGCCCAACGGAGACAAGGCCGGAACCTTGGGCCGGGGCAGGGGCAGGACAGAAGGCGGCGACAGGGGCTTGCAAGCCCGGCCGTCAGCCGCCAGAAAGCGCCCTATGGCAAAAACTTCTTTCCTTTGCACGCTCACGATTGTCGCACCCCTGCTGGCGTCGGCGGCCATTGCCCAGACAGCAACTCAGCCGGCAGCCCAGCCAGTGCCGTTACCGGATGCGGTCCGGCAGATGGTGGAGGCGGCGGCGCGCGGCGGCAACCAGGCGAAGATCGACGCGGTGGCGGCGGTCGCCCGCGAAACCAACCCGGAATCGGCCGCGGAAATCGACGGCATCCTCGCCCGGTTCGCCGCGGAACGAGCCGCCGAGCGCGAGGCGAAGCTGCGCGAGGCCGGCCTGTTCGACAACTGGAGCGGTTTGGGGCAGCTTGGCGGCGCCCTGGCCACCGGCAACAGCCGCACGAAAAGCCTGTCGGCCGGGATCAATCTGGAGCGGAAGGGCCTGTTCTGGCGGCACCGGCTGAACGCGCTGCTCGACCTGGTCGACAGCGACGGCGGCGTCGACCAGGAGCGCATCCTCGGCGGCTATCAGATCGACTACCAGCATTCGGAACGCACCTATGTCTGGGCGAGGGTCGAGTATGAACGCAACCAGCAGGCCGGCATCAACCGGCGTTTCGCCGAATCGGCCGGTATCGGCTGGCGGGCGATCCTGCCGCCGCCCTTCGGCTGGGATCTGGAAGCCGGTCCCGCCGTCCGCCAGACCCGTTATCTGAACTACAGCGAAAACCGTATCGCCGGCCGCGCCGCTTCCCGCTTCCGCTGGAACCTCAGCGACAACACCGCCTTCACCAACGACACCGCCGTCTTCTGGGACAAGGCCGGCAGCCTTGCCAACACGGCGGCGCTGACCTCGAAGCTGATCGGCGCGCTGTCGGCGCAACTGTCCTACAATATTGCCTGGGAAGAAAGCCCGCCGGCCGGGCGCAAGAGTCTCGACACCATCAGCCGGGCGAGCCTGGTGTATGATTTCTGAATCGGCGGCGCCCGCCCCCTGCTGAGTTGGCGGTGCCCGTCCTGTTGAATCGGCGCCGCCCGTCCTGTTGAAGCGGCGGCGCCTGCCCCTGTTGAGTCGGCGGTGCCCGCCGCGGGGCGACGGGCGCCGCCGCAAGCGCGCTTCCCACGGTCGGCCCGCTGCCCGCTGTTCACCGCCCGCTGTTCGCGCCGGCCATCCGCTGTTCACGCCGGCCATGGAGACCGGCCCCGGCCGTAGAGTGCCGATCCTGAAGACCGGCCGTGGGGATGGGGCGTGGAGACTGGCCATAGCGACCGGGCATAGCGACGGGCCATGATGGGCCACGGAGACTGCGCGCCCCGGCCGTCCTCATCAAGCGCGGGACCAGGCGCGGCGGGGCCGGGTGGCGCCAGCGTTTACCAGTTCACGCCATGCAGCGCGGGACCAGGCGCGGGCGGGGCCGGGTGGGCAAGGCCGCTGCGTGCCATGACGATGGGGCCGCCGCAATCCCCCAGCAACGCCGCCGGAGTCCCCCCTGGCGGCGCCGCCGGAATCCCCAGGCTGGCCCGGTGGAGTCCCCAAGCCGACCCGGTGGAATCCCCGGGCTGTCCCCGGTGGCATGCCCAGGCCGGGCCGCCGGAATCCCGGGTGCCTCCGGGTGGCCCCGGATGTCCTCGCGTCACCCGAGCGCTAGTGATCTCTCCGTCGTTGCAATCGCGGTCGGGGTCGGCGGCACCTCGTCACCCAGGCGCGGGCGGCCCCCCCGGGGGGGCGAACAGTTCCCCGGCGGGCGGCCCGCCAGGGGGCAGTCCCTCGGCGTCAGTTTCCCCGTCTTAATCGGCTTACCTTGGCCCCGGCGAGCGCCCCCTCGGCGGGCAGCCCTCGGCGGGCGCCCCCCTCGGTGGGGATCAGCGGGCGACGGCGAGGGCCACCTCGCTGACCCAGCCCTTGGCGCCAAGCTCGTCCTCGACCTCCCAGAGGCCGCCTTCCTTCTGGCCGGTCGGATAGAGCATGGCGCCGGCGTCCAGCGTCTTCAGCACTTTTGCCGTGGTGGCCGGGCCTTCGAACAGGCGGCCCGGATTCTTCATGACGACGGCGCGCTCGGCCTGCTCGCCGCCGATCGCCGCCTGCATGCCGCCAAGCTCGTTCACCAGCTTGGTGTAGGCGTCGAGATAGGCGAGCGCCACCACCTGGCCGATTTCGGTGTTGTCGTAGCCGCTGGCGCCGCCGGCGCCGAGGAAGCCGCCGGTGAAGATGCCGCCGCCGCC
>CAYYGQ010000099.1:0-7155 GCA_964471485.1 uncultured Sandaracinobacter sp.
ACACCGGAGAGGCCGGCCAGCATCAGGCGGCGCCCGCCCGCCAAAATATCAGACCTTGCGGAAGACGACCGTCGCGTTGGTGCCGCCAAAGCCGAAGCTGTTGTTCAGCACCACCTTCACCTCGCGCTCCTTCGCCTTCCACGGCACCAGGTCCACCCCGTCCGCCCCCTCGCACGGATCGTCGAGGTTCAGGGTCGGCGGCACGATCTGGTCGCGGATCGCCAACAGGGTGAAGATGCTTTCGGCGGCGCCGGCGCCGCCCAGCAGGTGGCCGATCGCCGACTTGGTGCTGCTCATCGACACATGGCCGATGTCGGCGCCGAACAAGCGCTTCACAGCGCCAAGCTCCAGCTCATCGCCCATCGGCGTGGAGGTGCCGTGGGCGTTCACATAATCGACTTCGCCAGGATTCACACCGGCGCGCTTCAGCGCCATCTGCATCGAACGGAAGGCGCCCAGCCCTTCGGGGTGCGGCGCCGTCACATGGTAGGCGTCGCCGGTCATGCCATAGCCGATCACTTCGCCATAGATTTTGGCGCCGCGCTTCTTTGCGCGCTCATATTCCTCCAGCACGACGACGCCGGCGCCCTCGCCCATGACGAAGCCGTCGCGCGCCTTGTCCCACGGCCGGCTGGCCCGCGTCGGCTCGTCGTTGAAGCCGGTGGAAAGCGCGCGCGCCTGGGCAAAGCCGGCGATGCCGATCGGGCAGATGGTGGCCTCGGCGCCGCCCGCCACCATGACATCGGCATCGTCGAGGGCAATGATTCGCGCGGCGTCGCCGATGGCGTGGGCGCCGGTCGAGCAGGCCGTGACCACGGCCAGGTTCGGGCCCATCAGCCCATAGCGGATCGACACCTGCCCGGAGACGAGGTTGATGAGGCGGCCGTGGACGAAGTGCGGGCTGACCCGGCGGGGGCCGCGTTCGTGCAGCACGATCGATTCGGAGGCGATTCCGGGCAGGCCGCCGATCCCCGAGCCAATCAGCGTGCCGGCGCGAAAGCGGTCTTCCTCCGCCATGTCGGTCAAGCCGGCGTCTTCCAGCGCCTGCCCGGCGGCATCCATGCCGAAGACGATGAACGGATCGACCTGGCGCTGGATCTTGGGGTCGACACGGATGCTCGGATCGAAGTCCGCGGCCTTCACCTCGCAGGCGATGCGGCAGCTATAGTCGCTGGCATCGAATCGGGTGATCGGCCCGGCGCCGGATTGCCCGGCAATCAACCGTTCCCATGTCTGTTCCACGCCTCCGCCAAGCGGAGTCACCAGCCCAAGGCCCGTCACGACAACGCGGCGCATGCCTTAATCTCCTGTTCTTCCCGGCCATTTCCCGACCGGGCCATCATCGCCCGCTTCCGACCCTCCCTGCCACAGGGAATCCCGAAACCCAATCGAAAACGGCCCGACGGGATGGCTTGTCCCGCGGGGCCGTCATCGAAGGCTTTGCCCCGGGGATTCCCCCCGACGGTTACTTGCCGTTCGCCGAAATGAAGTCGATGGCGTCCTTCACCGTCAGAATCTTCTCGGCGGCGTCATCGGGGATTTCCACGCCGAATTCGTCTTCGAAGGCCATCACCAGCTCGACGGTGTCGAGGCTGTCTGCGCCCAGATCGTCGATGAAGCTGGCGGTATCGGTCACCTTGTCCGCTTCCACGCCGAGATGCTCGACCACGATCTTCTTCACCCGTTCCGGGATGTCGCTCATGTTTCTACCTTTCGCTCAGCGGTCCGCCCCCGGGGCGCATTCGCAATCCATCAAGACCATCCGCACTAGCCTCCCGTTCGGCGCCATGCAAGCAATGTTGCCCGGCCAATGCCGCTCGGCGAGAGACGATCCGCCCCGCCGCCCTCAGGCCATGAACATGCCGCCGTTCACATGGATGGTCTGGCCGGTCACATAGCCGCCCGCCGCCGACGCCAGCCACAGCACGGCGGCCGCCACATCCTCGCCTTCGCCAAAGCGCCCCGCCGGAATGCGCTCGAACATGCGCGCTTTCTGTTCGTCCGAAAGCGCGTCCGTCATCGCCGAGGCGATGAATCCGGGCGCCACGCAATTCACCGTCACGCCACGGCTCGCCACCTCGGCGGCGAGGCTGCGGCTCATGCCCTCCAGGCCGGCCTTGGCGGCGGCATAATTGGCCTGGCCCGGATTGCCGATCGAACCCACCACCGAACTGATGGACAGAATGCGGCCGAAACGCGCCTTCATCATCGGCCTGAGCGCTGCCCGCGACAGCCGGAACGCCGCTTCAAGATCGACCCGCAGCACCTCAGCCCAGTCGTCGTCCTTCATGCGGAGGGCAAGGCCGTCGCGGGTGATGCCGGCGTTGTTCACCAATATGTCGAGGCCGCCAAGCGCTTCGACGGCGCGCGGCACCAGTTGCTCCACCTCGTCCGCCATGTCGAGACGGCAGGGCAGCACCGTCGAGTCGCCGATCGTCGCGGCCAGCGCCTGCAACGCCTCGGCCCGCGTCCCCGAAAGCGCGACCCGCGCGCCGGCAGCGGCCAGCGTCCTGGCGATGGCGCCGCCGATGCCGCCGCTGGCGCCGGTGACGAGGGCACGGCGGCCGGAAAGATCGAACATCAATTTCTCCCTCAAAGCGCCTGCAACAGCGCGTCGATGTCGTCGGGCTTCTGCACCGACAGGTTGCGAATGCCGGGGGCGATGCGTTTCACCATCGGACCCAGCACCTTGCCGCCCAGCTCCACCATGGTGTCGACACCGGCCGCCGCCATCGCCTCCACCGATTCGCGCCAGCGAACGGTGCCCGTCACCTGCGCCACCAGCAGCCGGCGGATGTCCGCCGGATCGGACACGGCGGCCGCCGTCACATTGGCGTAAAGCGGCACCACCGGCGCCCGGATGGTCGTTTCGGCAAGCGCCCTTTCCATGGCCTCCGCGGCCGGCCGCATCAGCGGGCAGTGGAACGGCGCCGACACCGGCAGCAGCACGGTATGGCGGGCGCCCCGGCTCTTGGCCAGCAGGATGGCCCGCTCGACCGCGGCTTTCGCCCCCGACACCACCACCTGCCCGGGCGCATTGTCGTTCGCAACCGCCAGAACCTCGCCAGCCGCCGCTTCGGCGGCAGTAACCTCGCCAGCCGCCGCTTCGGCGGCAGTAACCTCGCCAGCCGCCGCCTCGGCGGCGAGACCCTTGCCGGCCGCCGCCTCGGCGGCGATGGCCTGCACCTCCTGGATCGGCAGGGCGAGAATCGCCGCCATCGCCCCTTCGCCCGGCGGCACCGCCGCCTGCATGGCCTCGCCGCGCAGCCGCAGCAGCCCGGCGGTGTCGGCAAGGGCAAGGGAGCCGGCCGCCGCCAGCGCCGAATATTCGCCGAGGCTGTGGCCGGCGACGAAGGCCGCCTTGTCGGCCAGAAGGATGCCGGCCTCGCGCTCCAGCACGCGAAGGGCGGCAAGGCTTGCCGCCATGATCGCCGGCTGGGCGTTCGCCGTCAGCGTCAGTTCGTCCGCCGGCCCCTCGAACATCAGCCGCGACAGCGACTGCCCCAACACCTCGTCCACTTCCTCGAACAGTTCGCGCGCGGCGGCGCTGCTGTCCGCGAATGCCTTGCCCATGCCGGGGGCCTGGCTGCCCTGCCCCGGAAAGATGAATGCTGTCGTCACAAATCCCGTCCGTTTTCCTGAAAATAGGCCGTGACGGCCGCTCTAGAGCAGTTTTTCCGCCAGGGAAACGCCGGCCGGCCGGCAATTCCGGCCCGATTCCCCATGATTCTCTCCGATTCTCCCCCGATTCACCCCGATTCCCCTCGGCCGGACTTTTCAAAAGCGCCGCTTTCCCTTATGGGAGGCCGCTGCGGCATGGGAGGGATTCGTGCAGGCTGTTCAGTTTCGCGCCAGCAGAAGCGCGCTATACTGAAATCCGTATCGCCCCGTTTTCGTTTTGACAGAGTTAGTTACATGATGAATCATGAGGAAAGGTCAATAATGCAGCTGGCGAAAAAGTTTTCGATTGCAATTCTCCTTGGCGCGGCAGCGGCCATGCCGCTGTCGGTTGTGCCCCTTCTCGACGCGCCCGCCGCCGCGCAGGCACTTTCGGCCGCCGTCGGCAAACCGCTTCAGCAGGCATCCGCCGCCGCCAAGGCCGGCAACATCGCCGCCGCCAAAACCGCGGTGGACCAGGCGCGCGCCGCCGCCAAGACCCCGGCCGAACGCACCAAGGTCGGCGAAATGGCCGCCTTCGTCTACACGCGCGGCGGCCAGTTCGCCCAGGCGGCCGCCGAGCTGGAGCGCATCGGCGCCCCGTCGACGCAGATCGCCCCGCTCTATTATCAGGCCAAAAACTATAACAAGGCGATCGAGTTCGCGCGCAAGGGCGGGCAGAACACCATCATCGCCCAATCCTATCTGATGCAGGGCAAGACCGCCGACGCCGCCAAGGTCTACGAGCAGATGCTGGCGCGCAACCCGAACAATCCGTCGGTGCTGCAAAATCTGGCCGGCGTGCAGTTCAAAATGGGCGACAAGAAGGCCTATCTCGCCACCACGGAAAAGCTGATCAAGCTCGACCCCACCCCGGCCCGCTGGCGCGCCCTGCTGCTGGACGTGAAGAACCAGAAGCTCAGCAGCCAGTCGAAGCTGGCGCTTTATCACCTGATGATCGAAACCAACAACATGACGAACGCCGCCGACGTGCAGGACTTCGCCAAGATTGCCATCGTCAGCAACCAGTCCGGCATGGCCGCCGACGTGCTGAAGACGGCCAGCGAGAAGGGCGTCATCAAGGCCGACGACGCCATGAACGCGCGCATGTTGCAGGCCGCCGGCCAGCGGCAGGCGCAGGCGATTTCCGGGGCCGCCGCCGCCGCCAAGTCGCCGGCGACGGCGCTCGACGCCGGCAACGCCTATATCGGCGCCGGCCAGTATCCGCAGGCGATCGCCGCCTTCACCACCGCCGAAAAAGGCCCGAACGCCGCCGAAGCCAAGCTCTTCAAGGGCATCGCCCAGGTGCGGAGCGGCAATGTCGCCGCCGCCAGGGCCAGCTTCGGCAGCATCGACAGCGGCGACATGGGCGAAGTTGCCGGCCTGTGGCAGCTCTACGCCTCGACCAAGAGCTGAGCATTTCGAGAATATAACGGGCCACTCAGGCAAGTGCCCGGCCGAACCGGGGGGCTTCCCCCCGGTGCCGGCGACATCGGGGGGGGCGATCGCCCCCCTTTTTTTGCCTTCCCGGCCCACCATCAACCGGGCTATCCGCCGGGCGGTCAGCGCGGAAGCGCGATCAGGCTCAATTGGCGGCCATAGTCCGCTTCTCCGGCAAGGGTCGATCGCCGATAGCTGAAAAAGCGCGCCGGATCGGCCAGCGTGTCGGCGCCAAGCCCTTCGGCGCGTTCGACCCCGGCGGCGGCGAGGCAGGCAAGGCAATAGCCTTCAAGATCGAACAGCGCGTGCCCCGGCCGCCCTTCGGTAAAGAACGCCGCATTGTCCGGGTCCGCGGCTTCGAAGCGGGCGCGAAACCCGGCATCCACCTCATAGCTTTTGCGGCCGATGCATGGGCCGACGGCGGCGACGATGCGCGCCCGTTCCGCCCCCAGCCGCTCCATGGCGGCAACCGTCGCCTGGATCACCCCCGAAAAGGCGCCGCGCCAGCCGGCGTGCGCGGCGCCGATGACGCCGGCCTCGGCGTCCTCGAACAGCAGCGGCGCGCAATCGGCGGTAAGGATTCCAAGCGCGAGGCCCGGCCGGTCCGTCACCAGCGCATCCGCCTTCGGCCGGCTGGAATCGGGCCAGATTCCAGCTTCCGCCACGTTGGCGCTGTGCACCTGGTGCAGCGTCACCAGCCGGGCGCCGGGCGCCACTTCGGCGCAGGCGCGGGCGCGGTTTTCCAGCACCGCCTGCCGCCCGTCGGCCGAGCCAAGGCCGACGTTCAGGCTTTCATAAAGGCCGGAAGACACGCCGCCGCTGCGGCCGAGAAAGCCATGGCGCGAACGAAGCGAAGCACCGACAAGCCGGGTGATGTTCATAAGATGCGCCTCAGGATGCGGTCGTCGTCGATGGTGCTGCCCAGCCGATAGGGGTATTTCCCCACTTCGACAAAGCCGTGCCGTTCATAAAAACGCCGGGCGCGATGGTTGCCGATCCACACCGTCAGCAGAAGATCGTCGTTGCCGCGCGCGCGGGCCTCGGCCACGGCGCGCTCCATCAGGGCGTCGGCAAGGCCGCTGCCCCTGGCGTCCGCCCGCAGATAAAGCTGGCGGATCGTCCACCAGCGCCGGCCGTCCAGCAAGCCGGGAACATAGCGATCGAGATCATAAGGCCCGAGAAAGCAATAGCCGAGCGGTTGGCCATCCGCTCCCTCCCCAAGGAGCAGGGCATGGTTCGCGGCCTCGCACCAGCCGGCAAAGCGCGCCGCCGTCTGCTCCTGCAGAAACGCCTCCAGTTCGTGGCGCGGGTAAAGATGGCGGAAAGTGGCCGCGAAACTTTCCCGGAACAAAGCCGCGATCGCCGGCGCGTCCGCCGGCCCGGCATCTCGAAGCCGATGCGCCATCAGGCCGGCGCGCGCCCCTCATGCACGTCGACGAAATGCCGGCGCAGCGTCCGCTTGTCGATCTTGCCGGAACCAAGCTTCAGCAGCGGCCGGTCGACGATCCACACTCGGGCCGGCACCTTGAAGTTGGCGAGGTCGCGGCCAACGAACTGGATCACCGCCTCGCCTTCCAGATGCTCGCCGGGCTTTGGATAGACCACGGCCGCCACCACCTCGCCCAGCCGCTGGTCGGGGAGGCCGAAGACGGCGGCCTCGGCAACGGCCGGGTGCTTGTAGATGGTCGATTCCACTTCGGCCGCGGAAATATTCTCGCCGCCGCGAAGGATGATGTCCTTCACCCGGTCGATGATGAACAGATAGCCGTCTTCGTCGAGGCGGCCGAGATCGCCGGTGCGGAACCAGCCGTCGCGGGTGAAATTTTCCGCGGTCGCCTTGGGGTCGTTCCAGTAGCCGCGCACATTGACGACGCCGCGGATGCCGATCTCGCCCGCTTCGCCCACGGCAACCAGCTGCTGCCGATCGTCGAGGATGCCGATCTCCGCCATCGGCTTCGAGGCGCGGCCGGTGGATTGGGGCCGCTGCCGATAGCTGTCGCGCAGGTTGCCGGCGCCGACGGCATTGGTTTCGGTCAGGCCGTAGCCGATGGCCGGATG
>CAYYGQ010000100.1:0-7118 GCA_964471485.1 uncultured Sandaracinobacter sp.
GATTTCCTCGCCGGCTGCTCGTCGCTGAACTATGGCCACAACCACCCGGTGCTGAAGCGGGCGCTCTTGGATTATATCCAGCGCGACGGCATCGCCCACGGCCTTGATTTCCACACCGACGCCAAGGCGGATTTCCTGCAAACGCTGGAAACGTTGATCCTGAAGCCGCGCGACCTGCCCTATCGCGCCATGTTCACCGGCCCGACCGGAACCAACGCCGTCGAGGCCGCCATCAAGCTGGCGCGCAAAGTGACCGGGCGCCAGCTGGTGATCGCCTTCACCAACGGCTTTCACGGCATGACGCTGGGGGCGCTGGCCTGCACCGGCAACGCCTCGAAGCGCGGCGGCGCCGGCGTGCCGCTGTCGCATGTGGCGCACGAGCCTTACGACGGCTATTATGGCGACGAGGTCGATACCGCCGACCTTCTGGAGCAGCGCTTGTCGGACCCGTCGAGCGGGCTGGACGCGCCGGCCGCCATCCTGGTGGAAACGGTGCAGGGCGAAGGCGGGCTGAACGCGGCCTCGCCTTCCTGGCTCCGCAAGGTGGCGGCGATTGCCCGGCGCCATGGCGCCCTCTTCATCGTCGACGACATCCAGGCCGGCTGCGGCCGCACCGGCTCGTTCTTCAGCTTCGAGGACATGGGGCTGCTGCCCGACATCGTGACGCTGGCGAAGTCGCTTTCGGGGATGGGGCTGCCGTTCGCCCTTGCCCTCGTCCGCCCGGAACTCGACCAGTGGTCGCCGGGCGAGCATAATGGCACCTTTCGCGGCAACAACCACGCCTTCGTGACGGCAACGGCGGCGCTGCGCCATTTCTGGAGCGACGACCGCTTCCAGGCCGACATCCGCCGGCGCGGCGAACGGCTGCGGCAGCGGCTGGAGGCGATGGCCGCCGACCACGGCCTGTCCACCGTCGGCCGCGGCATGATGCGCGGGCTGAACGTCGGCTCGGGCGAGGCGGCGGCGGCCATCATCGGCCGCTGCTTCGAGCGCGGCCTCGTCATCGAAACCAGCGGCGCCCGCGACGAGATCGTGAAGGTGCTGGCGCCGCTCGTCATCGACGACGCGCTGCTGTCGGCCGGCCTGGACATCCTGGAAGACAGCGTGCGCGACCATTTCGCCGGCGGCGTCGCGCTGGCGGCGGAATAGGAGGCAGCGATGATCGTTCGCAATCTCGCCGACATCCGCCAGACCGACCGCAATGTGCAGTCGGACGGCTGGGAAAGCGCCCGGCTGCTGCTGAAGGCGGACGGCATGGGCTTTTCCTTCCATGTCACCACCCTTTACGCTGGCGCCGAGCTGCCCATGCATTACCAGAACCATCTGGAAGCGGTGCTGATCCTGTCGGGCACCGGCACCATCGAGGATCTGGGCAGCGGGGAACGCCACCAGCTGGCGCCGGGGGTGCTATATGCCTTGAACGCCCACGACCGCCACATCGTCCGCCCGGAGACCGAGATTCTCTGCGCCTGCGTCTTCAACCCGCCGGTGACGGGGCGGGAAGTGCATGACGAACATGGCGCCTATCCGGCCGACAGCTCGGCGGATTGAGCGCCGAGCAAAAGAGGAGGAATTTCTTGCAGGACCAGTATCCGTCCCGCCAGCAGCCCGAGCCGCGCTTTCTGCCCCGGCTCGATCCGGTGGTCTTTGGCGATGGCGGCGAAGAGGCGCCGCTTGCCGCCGCACAGATCGAGCAGTTCGACCGCGACGGCTATCTGCTGCTCGAAGGCTTGTTCGACGCCGCCGAGGTGGAGCGGATGCAGGAGGGCGCCCGCGCCCTGCTCGCCGATCCCGATGCGCTTGCCGCCGAGACGCTGATCACCGAGCCGGGCGGCCGCGAGATCCGCTCGATTTTCGACATCCACAAGCAAAGCCCGCTGCTGGCGCGCCTCGCCGCCGACCAGCGCCTGGCCGGCCTCGCCCGCTATCTGCTGGGCGGCGACGTCTACATCCACCAGTCGCGCCTCAACTACAAGCCGGGCTTCGAGGGCCGGGAATTCTACTGGCACAGCGATTTCGAGACCTGGCACGTCGAGGACGGCATGCCGCGGATGCGCGCCCTCTCCATGTCGGTGCTGCTGGCCGAGAATATGGCGGCGAACGGCCCGCTGATGCTGATTCCGGGGTCGCACCGGCGCTTTCTCTGCTGCGTCGGCGAAACGCCCGACGACCATTACAAGCAGTCGCTTAAAAAACAGCAATATGGCGTGCCCGACGACGACAGCCTGGCCGAGCTTGCCCATCGGCACGGCATCGTCCAGGCGACGGGGAAGCCCGGCACCGTCGTCGTCTTCGACTGCAACGTCATGCACGGCTCGGCCGGCAATATTTCGCCGTTTCCGCGCAGCAACGCCTTTTTCGTCTACAACAGCGTCGCCAACCGGCTGCAAGCGCCGTTCGGGCCGGCGCGGCCGCGCCCGCCCTTCATCGCCGAGCGCGACCCCGAAGCAAGGGTCGACCCGGTGGCCGGCCCGCTGACCGCTGCATTGCCCGCGCGCCGTTGACCGCGCCCCCCGCATGACGGCCGCAGCGGATTCCGGCGCGCCCGATGCGGCGCCCCCCGATGCGCGAACGCTGCACCGGGCCATCGCCGCCTCGGCGCTCGGCAACGCCACCGAATGGTTCGACTATGGCATTTATGCCTATGGCGTGACCCATATTTCGGCGGCGCTGTTTCCGGGCGACGCCGACGAGGCGGTGCTGTTCGCGCTGGCCACCTTTGCCATTTCCTTTCTGGTGCGGCCTCTGGGCGGCCTGTTCTGGGGACCGCTGGGCGACCGCTACGGCCGCAAGCGCATTCTGGCCGCCACCATCCTGATGATGGCGGCGGCGACGCTCGCCGTCGGTCTCATCCCCGATTACGCCGCCATCGGCCTCTGGGCGCCGGCGCTGCTGATCGTCGCCCGCATGGTGCAGGGCTTTTCGACCGGCGGCGAATATGGCGGCGCCGCCACCTTCATGGCCGAATATGCGCCCGACGAAAAACGCGGCTTCTATGGCAGCTTCCTCGAATTCGGAACGCTCGCCGGCTTTTCCTTCGGGGCGATGCTGATGCTGGGCTTTTCGCTGGCCTTGGGCGACGAGGCCATGCACGCCTATGGCTGGCGCATCCCCTTTCTGGTGGCGGCGCCGCTGGGCCTGGTCGGCCTTTATCTCCGCTCGCGGATGGAGGACACGCCGGTGTTCCGCCGCGCAACGGCCAGGCGCGAAGGCGGGCGGGCGGCGCCGGTGCTGGCCGTTCTCGTCCGCCGGCACATGCGGCCGATGCTGGTGGTGGGCGGCCTCGTCGTTGCCCTCAATGTTGTCAATTACACCCTGCTCAGCTACATGCCCACCTATCTGGGGCGCCGCATCGGCCTTGAAACCGACGAGGCGCTGCTGGTGCCGATCGTCGGCATGTTGTTCATGATGCTGTTCCAGCCCTTCGCCGGCCATTTGTCGGATCGCTTCGGGCGCAAGCCGCTGTGGCGGCTGTCGCTGGTGGGGCTGCTGCTGGCGGTGGTGCCCATGTATCTTTTGATGGGCACCGGCCTTGCCGGGGCGATGGTCGGCTTTATTATCCTTGGTCTTCTCTATGTGCCGCAGCTTGCCACCATTTCCGCCACCTTTCCGGCGCTGTTCCCGACCACGGTGCGCTTCGCCGGCTTCGCCATCGCCTATAATCTTTCCACCTCGCTGTTCGGCGGCACGGCGCCGATGCTGGCAAGCGCACTCGTCCGCTGGACCGGCAATCTTCTGATGCCGGCCTATCTGATGATGGCCGCCTGCATCGTCGGTCTCGTGGCGCTGCGCTTTCTGCCGGAAACCGCCGGCCGTTCGCTCGACGAGGATCCGTTCGCCCGGGAGACGGCTTCATGACGGAATGGTTCCAGCTCTGGCTTCAGGGCTATCTGCCGGCCTGGCTGCCAGGGCCGTGGGCGGAAGCCGGCCTGTCGCTCATGATCCTGCTGGCGCTTGCCTGGGCGGCCAACTGGATCGCCAAGCAGGTGGTGCTGCGGCTGCTGCCGCGTTTTCTCGGCCGGCTGCCGCTTGCCGGCGAAAGCCGCGACATGCAGGCGTTCGTCGCCCGGCTGTCGAACGTCGTGCCGGCGCTGGTGCTCTGGAACGGCATCGGCCTGGTGCCGCATCTGCCGGCGGCCACCGGGCGCATCGTCGGCAAGCTGGCGATGGTGTTCATCGTCCTCACCATCGCCATGGCGCTGTCGCGGCTGCTGAGCATCGCCAACGACCTCTACGAGCGGCGGCCGGCGGCGGCCGGCCGGCCGATCAAGGGCTATGTGCAGCTGGTGAAGATGCTGATGTACGGCGCGGCGGCGATCCTTGCCTTCGCCGTCCTGCTCGGCCAGTCGCCGCTGCTGCTGCTGTCGGGCTTCGGCGCCATGGCCGCCGTCCTCATGCTGGTGTTCAAGGATACCCTGCTGTCGCTGGTGGCCTCGGTGCAGATCGGCGCCACCGAAATGGTGCGCCTTGGCGACTGGATCACCATGCCGCAACTGGATGTGGACGGCGATGTCGTCGATATTGCCCTGCACACCGTCACGGTGCGGAATTTCGACAAGACCATCAGCACCATTCCGACCTATCGCTTCATCGCCGACAGCTTTCGCAACTGGCGCGAGGTGTCGCGGCGCGGAATCTGGCGCATCCTTCGCAGCCTGATGATCGACCAGGGCAGCGTGCGCTTTCTCGATGCCGAGCTGTTGGCGCGGCTGGAGCGGATCGCGCTGCTGCAGGACTATCTTTCGGGCAAGCGCCGGGAAGTCGGCGCATGGAACGACGCCCATGGCGCCGCGGAACCCGTCGATCGCCGCCGGCTCACCAACATCGGCACCTTCCGCGCCTATATGCTGGCCTGGCTCGCCAGCCAGCCCCATGTCGTCACCAGCGGCGAATCCTTCGTGGTCCGCCAGCTGGACCCAACCGCGAATGGCCTGCCGCTACAGATTTACGCCTTTGTCGAGGGGGTTTCCTGGGCCGAATATGAGCGGATCCAGTCCGACATCTTCGACCATCTGATCGCCATCCTGCCGGAATTCGGCCTGCGCCTGTTCCAAAGCCCGTCCGGGTTCGATCTGGCCGGCTTCGGTCTGGCCGGTTTCGATCGGGCGGGTTTCGATCGGGCGGGGCCGGAGGGCGGCCTGTCGCCGGCGGCGCGACCCCCGCGCGGCGAAGATGCCGCGCGGGAACCCGCTCCCTGAAGCGATTGCCCGCCGAAGCTATTGCCCATCGGGGGCGCGGCCGAGGCCGAGCACCTCGCCGCTGGCCAGCACATGGCCCTTCATGCTGTCGATCAGGCTGGCGTAGGTCTGCTCGCCGCCGGCCGGCAGCACGGTGTCGAGCGCGAACACCTGCATGTAATAATGGTGCTTCGGCCCCGGCGGCGTCCGCGGCCCCATATAGGGCTGCGCCTGGCCGCGAACGTTCAGGCCATAGTCCGAGCCGGCCGGTTTGGCGTCGGGCGCCATGCCGGCGGGAAGCGACGTGACGGTGGCGGGGATGTTGTACATGGTCCAGTGCAGGACGATGTAGGGCCGGTCGTTGCGCCGGCCGTCCGGGTCCTGCATGATGATGGCATAGGATCTGGTGCCGGCCGGTCCCGCCGACCAGGAAAGGCCGGGGAAGACATTGCCCTGATACTGGGTGTTCTCGAACGGGATGTCGGCGCCGTCGGCCCACGCCGGCGTCGTCACCTGCAATTTGGCCGCCGTCGGCCCCAGTTCGACGATGGCGCGCTCGTCCGGCGCCGGAATCGGCGCCGCGGCCGGTGCCGGGGCCGGCTGGGCCTGCGCCGAAGCCGCGCACAGCAGGCCGAGCGCCGCCGCGGTCAACAGATGTCCATGCTTCATCATTACCCTCACTGTTGCAGTTTGCCTCCCTCCATACAGCCTGGCGGGCGATTTGGAAATTCCGCCCGGCGCGGCGGGCGCCCCGCCTGTCGCGCCCCGCCTGTCGCGGACGCGTGTGGCCGACGGCGCGGGAGAGCCGCATTGCGCGCCTCTGGTGTTGCTGCTAGCTTCCGCCTCCGTCGGGAATCGGGGGCAACAACCCCGCCCGAAGGGGGACCTTGGAGGCAATATGGCGCGAATTCTTGCTTGTACGCTGTGGTCGGCGGCCGCGCTCGGCCTCGCCGCCTGTTCTTCGCAGAAGCCGGGCGATGCGGTGGCCGACGCCGGAGTCTGCGCCGAAACCGACACCGGAATCGTGCTGCCGGACGGTTTCTGCGCCACCGTCTACGCCGACAATCTCGGCCACACCCGGCACATGGTGGTGGGCGACGACGGCACCGTCTACGCCAACAGCTGGAGCGGGCGCTATTTCCGCGGCCGCGATCCCGCCCCTCCGGGCGGCTATCTGATCGCCCTTCGCGACGAGGACGGCGACGGCAAGGCGGAATCGATCGTCCGCTTCGGGCCGAAATCCGAAGACGGCGCGACCGGCGGCATGGGCATCGCCCTCTTCGACGGCGGCCTTTACGCCGAGGATGGCCCGAACATCGTCCGCTACCAGCTGACGCCCGGCAATCCGGTGCCGGAAGGCGAGGCCGCCAATGTGCTGTCGGGCCTCGCCCTTGACGGCGACCACAATATGCACCCGATCGTGATCGACGCCGACGGCAATCTGTTCGTCAACACCGGCACCGCCAGCAACGCCTGCCAGGTGGCCGACCGCCAGCCGGAATCGCCGGGGATGACGCCGTGCAAGGAACTGGAAACGCGCGCCGGTCTCTGGCGCTACGACGCCCGGAAAACCGGCCAGGCCTATTCCCCGCAGCAGCGCTATGCGACCGGCCTCAGGAACGCCGGCGGCCTCGCCATCGACTCCGAAGGGCGGCTGTTCGCCACCCAGCACGGCCGCGACCAGTTGGGGCAGAACTGGCCGAAGCTGTTCACCGTCGACCAGGGCGCCGAGCTTCCCGCCGAGGAACTGATGCAGGTGCGGGAAGGCGACGATTTCGGCTGGCCCTTTTGCTATTTCGACGGCGCAGAGAACAAGCGGATGCTGGCGCCCGAATATGGCGGCGACGGCAAGGAGCAGGGCCTTTGCGCCGACAAGACTCTGCCGGTGGCCGCCTTCCCGGCGCACCTGGCGCCGATGGCCATCGCCTTCTACTATGGCGC
>CAYYGQ010000101.1:0-7107 GCA_964471485.1 uncultured Sandaracinobacter sp.
CGGCAATCACCGAGATGAAGCTGCGGTTCATCGCCCGGCACATGATATAGCTGAGAATGGCGCCGGACGAGCCGACAAGGGCGCCGGTGATCACCATCGCCGTGTTGTGCAGGGTGAAGCCCATGGCGGCGGCGGCCCAGCCGGAATAGCTGTTGAGCATCGAGATCACCACCGGCATGTCGGCGCCGCCGATCGGGATGATGAGCAGGAAGCCGACCAGGAAGGACAGGCCGACGATCGCCCAGAACATGCCCGGCGTCGAGGCTCCGAACATGGTGATGAGGGCAAGGATGATGGCGATGACGGCAAAATTGGTGAAGTGCCGCGCCGGAAGCAATATGGGCGCCCCCGACATGTTGCCGTTCAGTTTCAGGAAGGCGATTACGGAGCCCGAAAAGGTGATGGCGCCGATGGCGACGCCAAGGCCCATCTCGATGCGGCTGCCGGCCAGAATCTCCACGCCGTCCGCCGCCAGGATGTCGAAGGCGCCGGGGTTCAGGAAGGCCGCCGCCCCCACCAGCACCGCCGCCATGCCGACCAGGCTGTGAAAGGCGGCGATCAGCTGCGGCATCGCCGTCATGGCGATTTTCTGCGAGATCAGATAGCCGATGCCGCCGCCCACCAGCACGGCGCCGGCGATTTCGCCGATGCTGGCGATGCTGTGGGTGACGAGCGTCGTCACCACGGCGATCAGCATCCCGGCCATGCCGTAGCGGTTGCCGGCGCGGCTCGACTCCGGCGACGACAGGCCCCTGAGCGCCAGAATGAAGCAGACCCCGGCAACGAGGTAGGCGAACATCACCCAGGGAGAGCTGGACGCAAGCTGTTCCATCTTCGCTCCTCAGCCCTTCTTTTCTTTTTTCTTGTACATGGCCAGCATTCGCGCCGTGACGGCAAAGCCGCCGAAGATATTGACGCTGGCCAGCACCACGGCGGCAAGCCCCAGCCACTTGGCCGCCGGCGCGCCCTCGGCGGCGACGGCGATGAGGGCGCCGACGATGATCACCGAGGAAATGGCGTTGGTGACGGCCATCAGCGGCGTGTGCAGCGCCGGCGTCACCGACCAGACGACATAATAGCCGACAAAGCAGGACAGCACGAAAATCGAGACAATGGTGATGAAGTCCATCAGTTCTTCACTCCGGCCAGAGGGCCAATGGTCACGCTTGCAGGCCCGGATGGACGATGGCGCCCCCCCGGGTCACACGGATGGCGGCAACGATGTCGTCGTCGTCCGGCAGCTTCAGCGCCTTTGCCTCCTTGTCGAAGAAGGTGGTGACGAAGGTGAGCAGATTGCGGGCAAAAAGCGCCGAGGCGTCGGCGGCAAGCCGGCTTGGATAGTTGGAAAAGCCGAGAATGGTGACGCCGTTTGCCGTCACCACCGCTTCGTCGGCCCTGGCCCCCTCGACATTGCCGCCCTGGCTCACCGACATGTCGATGATGATCGACCCGGATTTCATGGTCGCCACCTGCGCCGCCGTCACCAGTTTCGGCGCCGGGCGGCCGGGGATGAGGGCGGTGGTGATGACGATGTCCTGTTTGGCGATGGTCTCGGACACCAGCGCCGCCTGTTTCGCCTTGTAGCTGTCCGACATTTCCTTCGCATAGCCGCCGGCGGTTTCGGCCGCCTGGGTTTCCTCGTCCTCGACGAAGACCGGCTTGCCGCCGAGCGACAGGATCTGTTCCCTGGTGGCAAGCCGCACATCGGTGGCGGAGACGACGGCGCCAAGGCGTTTTGCCGTCGCGATCGCCTGCAAGCCGGCGACGCCCACCCCCATGACAAAGACGCGCGCCGCCGAAATGGTGCCGGCCGCCGTCATCATCATCGGAAAGGCGCGACCATAGGCGTGCGCGGCGTCGATCACCGCCCGATAGCCGGCGAGATTGGCCTGCGACGACAGGATGTCCATCGATTGCGCGCGGGTGATTCGCGGCATGAATTCCATCGCCAGCGCCTCGACTCCGGCGGCGGCGTAGGCGTCGAGCAGCGGCTTCGACTGGTAGGGGTTGAGGCTGGCGGCCACCACCGCGCCCGATGGCAGGCCGGCCGCGTCCGGCGCCTGCACACCAAGAACGAGATCGGCGCCCGCCAGGATCTCGGCACGGGCGCCGACGCTGGCGCCGGCGTCAACGAAGGCGGCGTCGGCCAGATGGGCGCCCTTGCCCGCCCCCGATTCAACGGCGACGCTGGCGCCCAGGGCCAGATATTTCTTCACGGTTTCCGGGGTAGCGGCGACACGCTTCTCCCCGGCGGCCGTTTCCGCCACGACGGCAATTTTCATGCGGATCCCCTGTTTCCCGCTGGAATGCGGCGATCAGTATGCGAGAAAGATCAGAAAGGCGACCACGATCGCGCCGATAATAACCGAATATTTGATCTTGTGGACGAATCCTTCATAGACGGCCCGGTTCTGCGCGGGAACCTGTTGCCAATATTGCTGCTCGGCGTCGGCCATGCCATCTCTCCATTCGACGATTCCCCCGCATCTACCCGCGAAATCCGTCGATTGGCAATCCCGCGGCGGATAATTGTGCTTGCCCCGGCCCAAGCCTGGCTTGCCCCGGCCGACCGGGTTCAAGCCCGGCCGCCAGAAGCGCGTCGCGCTGCCGGCGTTCGACGGCGGCGACATCGAATCCCTCCATCAATCCATGGAACAAACGGTGCCAGTTCAGCTCTGCTTTCATCTGGATGAACACGCCGCCAAGGCCGATCGCCGCCCGGTCCATGAACACGAATTCGGCCGGAATGGTAACGGTGCCCAGGCGCTTCAGTTCCTGGTGCACCTTGCGCGCGGTTTCACGGCCATATTGGCCGGGCCGATCATCGAGGTCGATTTTCCGCACCCGGTCCTCCAGCAGCGGCCCATAGAGAAAGCGCGCCCACACCAGCAGCACCTCGCGGATCTCCGCCGTCAGGTCGCGGAAACCCCAGAGTTCGAAGGCATGCGCCGCGCGCGCGTCGTCGCCGTCGCGGATCGCTTGGTACAACTGGTTGACGCCTTCGATGAAGCGCGGCGGAAACACGCGCACGCAGCCGAAATCCAGCAGGTTGACGACGGCGTGGTCGGCGTCGGCCTCGGCCACCCGGTAATTGCCGAGATGGGGGTCGCCGTGGATCACCCCCACCCGGTAGAAAGGCCGATACCAGGACAGGAACAGCGCCTCGCTGATGCGGTTCCGCACTTCGGCGGGCGCCTCCTTCCAGGCGAACAGATGGCTGCCGTCCAGCCACTCCATGGTGAGAAGGCGCGCGGTCGACAGATCGGCGTGGGGCTTCGGCACCCGCGCATAAGGCGCGCCCTCCAGCATGCGCCGGTACAGCAGCAGATGCTTGCGTTCGCGGTCGTAATCCAGTTCCTCGCGCAGGCGCGCCGCCAGCTCGCCACGGATCTCGCGGGTGTCGATCGAGCCGTCCATGCGCCGCATCAGGGCAAGGATGAGGTCGAGCTGGCCAAGGTCGGCCTCGACGGCGGACGCCATGGCGGGGTATTGCAGCTTCACCGCCACCTGCTCGCCCGAGGGCAGGCTGGCGCGGTGCACCTGGCCGAGCGACGCCGCCGCCACCGCCTGCTCGTCGAACGTCGAAAAGCGCTGCCGCCAGTCCGGTCCCAGTTCGCCCTTCATGCGCCGGCGGACGAAGCTCGCCCCCATCGGCGGCGCATTGGCCTGCAATTCCGCCAGTTCGCGGGCGAATTCCGGCGGCACGGCGTCGGGGAGATTGCCGAGCATCTGCGCCAGCTTCATCAGCGGCCCCTTGAGACCGCCCAGCACCCGCTTCAGTTCGGCGGCGTTCCTCGGGTCGTCGAGCGCTCGGCCGCCGGCGCGCGCCACGGCGGCGCCGGCGGCAAAACCGCCAAGATTGACCCCGACTTTGGCCAGGCGCGCCATCCGGCCCGCCAGTGTCGATTGTTCCGCCATGCGCCGCCTTTAGGCGGGATGGCGCGAAACCGCCAGCGGCCCGAAGCGCCTGAAGCGCCCAAGGCCCGCCGCCCGGAACGCCAACGAAAGGGGGGTGGAAAGTCGCCCTTCCACCCCCCGATGATCGTTGCGGCAATTCCTAGTGCGGAATATCCGCCCAGACGCGGCGCTTGGCTACCCAGGCCAGAATGGTGAGGATACCAAGGAAAATCATCACGCCGACGCCGATGCGGTGGCGCTGTTCCAGTTCCGGCTGCGCCGCCCAGTCGAGGAAGGCCACCACGTCCATCGACATCTGGTCTGCGGTCGCCGGGGTGCCGTCGGCATATTCGAGCTGCTCGTCGAACAGGATCTGCGGCATGGCGATGTTCACCGACGAAAAATAGGGATTGTAGTAAAGGCCGGCCGGAACCTCGAAGCCTTCGGGCGGCTCCTGGCCATAGCCCGTCAGCAGCGAGTGGACATAATTCTTGCCGTCGTGGCGGGCCTTGATGATGAGCGACAGATCCGGCGGCAGCGCATTGTTGTTGGCGGCGCGCGCGGCGATTTCGTTCGGATAGGGAGCCGGCCAGAAATCGGACGGCAGCGCCGGACGCGTCGTCAACTCGCCGGTGTTCTCGTCGATCGACGGCACTTCCTTTTCCTTGGCCAGCGCCTTCACCTGCGCCGCCGAGAAGCCGATCGCCTCGAGGTTGCGGAACGCCACATGATCGAGCCCGTGGCAGGCGGCGCAGACATCCTTGTAGACATGGAAGCCGCGCTGCAGCTGCGCCTTGTCGAAGGTGCCGAAGACGCCGGTTCCAAACGGCTTGTCCTGTTGCCAGCTTGCCGCGTGCGGAGCCTTGTGCAGCGCCGCCACCGGGTCGGGCGAGGAAGCCTCGCGCGGGATCAGCGCCGCCACCAGCAGCACGACGACGAACAGCAGGCCGGCGCAGAATCCGAGAAAACGAACCATCGACAATATCCTCTATTCTGCGGGCGTCGCGGCCGGCGCCGCCTCGCCTTGCCCGGCCTTTTCCAGCACGCTCGTGGCGATGCTGTCCGGCAATGGCAGCGGTTTCTCGAAGAACGACACCAGCGGCAGGATCATCAGGAAATGGGCGAAATAATAGGCGGAGGCGAACTGGCTGATCCGCACCCAAGGCTCTTCCGCCGGCTTGCCGCCGCAGAAGCCGAGAATGACCACGTCGATGACGAGAACCCAGAACCAGATGCGGTACATCGGCCGGTAGCTGGTCGACTTCACATGGCTGTTGTCGAGCCAGGGCAGGAAGAACAACAGCAGGATGGAGGCGAACATCGCCAGCACGCCCCAGAGCTTCGCCGGGATCCACAGGAAATCGACGGTGAAGGAACGCAGGATGGCGTAGAAGGGCCAGAAATACCATTCGGGCACGATGTGCGCCGGGGTCGAGAGCGGGTTCGCCGGGATATAATTGTCCGGGTGGCCCATCGAGTTCGGCAGGAAGAACACGAAGGCGGCGAACAGCAGCAGATAGACGCAGACGCCGAAGAAATCCTTGGCGGTGAAATAGGGGTGGAAGGGCAGCGTGTCCTGCGGTCCCTGCACGTCGACGCCGGTCGGGTTGGTGGAGCCGGGGATGTGCAGCGCCCAGATTTTCAGGATGACGACGCCCAGAATCGCGAACGGCAGCAGATAGTGCAGCGAGAAGAAGCGGGTGATGGTGGCGTTCCCCGGCGCGAAGCCGCCGACCAGCCAGGTGCGGATCGACTCGCCCACCACCGGGATCGCCGAGAACAGCGAGGTGATGACCTGCGCGCCCCAGAAGCTCATCTGCCCCCAGGGCAGCACATAGCCCATGAAGGCGGTGGCCATCATGAGCAGGAAGATGACGACGCCGAGCATCCACACCATTTCGCGCGGCGCCTTGTAGCTGCCGTAATAGAGGCCGCGGAAGATGTGCACATAGACGACGATGAAGAAGAAGCTGGCGCCGTTCGCGTGCATGTAGCGGATCAGCCAGCCCCAGTTCACGTCGCGCATCAGATGCTCGACCGAATTGAAGGCAATGCCGGCGCCGGCCGAATAGTGCATGGCGGCGACGATCCCCGTCAGCAACTGGATCACCAGCGCCACCCCGGCCAGCACGCCGAAATTATACCAGTAATTGATGTTGCGCGGCACCGGATAGCCGGCGCCAACCGCATTGTAGACGAACCGGGGCAGCGGCAGGCGCTGGTCGATCCACTGCATCAGCGGATTCTTGGGTTCGTAGTGATTGGCCCAGGGAAAGCTCATGGGATCACCCGATCTCGACAAGGGTTGGCGTTTTGAAGGTGTAGGGCGGCACCACCAGATTGGTGGGCGCCGGGCCTTTGCGGATGCGCGCCGCGGTATCGTAGTGCGAGCCGTGGCACGGGCAGAAATAACCGCCATAGTCGCCGCGCGGCTCGCCCTCGGTGATGCCGAGCGGAATGCAGCCGAGGTGGGTGCAGACGCCGACGTTGATCAGCCAGTTCTTGTGGCCCGGCTCGGTGCGCTGCTCCAGCGTTTCCGGGTCGCGAAGGTCCGAAAGCGGCACGGCGTCCGCTTCCTGCTGTTCCTTCGCCGTCAGGTTGCGGACGAACACCGGCTTCGACTGCCAGAGCGCCTTCACCCCCTGGCCTTCCTCGATCGGCGTCAGATCGACCTCGATCGACGCCAGCGCCAGCACATCGGCGGAGGGGTTCATCTGGCTGACGAACGGCCACAGGGCGGCAACGGTGCCAACCCCGGCAAAGGCGCCAGTCGCCACATAGATGAAGTCGCGGCGACGAACGCCGTCTTCCATATGCCCCGGCCCGGCCGGGTGCGCTTCTGTCGTCGATCCCATGAACAGTCCCTGATGCGTGATTTCAGGGCCTTTAGCCACGAGCGGACCGAAACTGCAATGGGCAATGTTGGCGCGCCGGCTACCGGCCCGGGGATCGGCCCGGATATCCGCACGCCCGCCGGCGGGCCGGAGGCCAGCCTTGCCGCGCCGCCTCCATGCCCCTAAGGACACCGGCAACCGCAACCAGTATTTCCAGAGGTGGCATGAGCAAGATCAAGGTGAAAGGCCCGGTCGTCGAACTTGATGGCGACGAAATGACGCGAATCATCTGGGCATGGATCCGCGAGCGGCTGATCCTTCCCTATCTCGATCTCGAGCTGCTCTATTACGACCTCGGCATCGAAGAGCGCGACCG